>NZ_MAIS01000038.1:0-61102 GCF_001680695.1 Paenibacillus sp. KS1
AGAACAACAGAACAACAGAACAACAGAACAGCAACAGAGCAACTGGGCGGTGATAGCTGGCATTGGTTTCTGTTGCTGGAAGGCAATTGGGTGAGAGGGGGATATGCATGGTAGCGGATACGCCTGCAAAAGCATTAAGAGAAGTGGTCATCGTTGCGGCAGCAAGAACAGCAGTAGGCAAGGGAAAGCGTGGAGCACTGGCTGACACGAGAGCGGAGGATTTGGGACGGACCGTCATTGAGGCGGTGCTGGAGCGAACCCCAGGACAAGAGAAGCATGACATAGATGATGTCATTCTCGGTTGTGCGATGCCGGAGGGGGAGCAGGGGCTGAATGTAGCGAGGACAATCGCGCTTTATGCAGGGCTGCCCCATACGGTTCCTGGGGTCACCATCAATCGATTCTGCTCTTCCGGATTGCAGGCAATTGCCTATGCAGCGGAGCGGATTATGACGGGAGCTGCGGATGTCATCATTGCCGGAGGCGTGGAGAGCATGTCACATGTTCCAATGACAGGCTTCAAGCTGTCTCCTCATCCGGTTATCTCTGAAGAACGTCCTGAGATCTATATCAGTATGGGTCACACAGCGGAACGGGTCGCCAAGCAATTTGGCATAACCCGCGAGATGCAGGATGCATATGCGGTAAGGAGCCATCAACGTGCTGTTCAAGCCTGCACGAACGGGAAATTCAACGATGAAGTGGTGACCGTTCAGGCCAAGCGGACTTGGGAGGAAGCAGGCGGCAAACTGAAGAGTACGACCATCGATTTCCGAATGGATGAATGCATTCGCCCAGAGACAAATGAGGATACGTTGCGCAAGCTGAAGCCGTCTTTTGCCGCACAGGGCTCTGTAACAGCTGGCAATTCCTCACCGTATAGCGATGGAGCGGCCGCGGTCATGGTAATGAGCCGGGAGCGGGCAGAAGAACTAGGGTTGGAACCGCTCGCGGTATACCGTTCGTTTGCCGTTGCGGGCGTCCCGCCTGAAGTGATGGGCATCGGACCAGTTGAAGCTATCCCGAAGGCGCTTCGCCTTGCAGGAATCACGAAGGAAGAGGTAGCGCTCTATGAGGTAAATGAGGCATTTGCCGCACAGTGCCTTGCGGTCATTCAGGAGCTGGGACTTGATGACAGCATTGTGAATGTAAATGGTGGAGCAATTGCGCTTGGTCATCCGCTTGGCTGCACGGGCGCGAAGCTGACCACAAGTCTCATTTATGAGCTGCGCCGCAGAGGTGGTGGTCTTGGTGTTGTGTCCATGTGCATCGGCGGCGGGATGGGGGCTGCAGGCGTATTTGAGGTTCTGCCGCCGCGTGAAGAGAACGGTGAGGATCTTGCAATCGCATCGAAAGATTCAGATGAGGATTAACGGCACATAGACTTGTCTGCATGAATCGTACCAGACGGGAAGATGGCGGGTACAAGAATGAGGATGGATCGGAGGAATGAAGCATGGAAGCTGCGTCTACGACGCGTGTAAGAGGCGGTGGCTTCGTCATTGACGAGCCGAATCTGGAGTGGGTAGTAACACCAGAGGATTTCACTTCGGAGCAGCGATTGTTCGCGGACACGACCCAGGCATTTGTTGAGGGAGATGTGCTGCCGCATGATGAGGATATTGAACATCTTAATTATGAGCTGACTGTTCAATTGATGCGCAAGGCAGGAGAGCTTGGACTGTTAGCGACAGATATCCCAGAAGCCTATGGGGGGCTTGGTCTCGATAAGGTAAGTTCTACGATTGTCAATGAGAACTTGGCCCGTGCATCTTCCTTCGCATTGTCCATTGGCGCTCATGTTGGCATCGGCACTCTGCCGATTGTGTACTTTGGAACGGATCAGCAGAAGCGCACGTATTTGCCTGAATTGGCGACAGGCGCTAAGATCGCTGCCTATTGTCTAACAGAACCAGCATCCGGTTCTGATGCGCTCGGCGCACGAACAACGGCTAAGCTGTCTGATGATGGTACTCATTACATTCTGAGCGGATCGAAGTTGTATATTACGAATGCAGGTTTTGCAGATATTTTCATTGTGTATGCCAAGGTAGATGGTGTGAAATTTACAGCATTTATTGTGGAGCGAAGCATGGAAGGATTTACGGTTGGGCCGGAAGAGAAAAAGATGGGGATCAAGGGCTCATCCACCTGCCCGATTTACTTCGATAATGTCCGTGTTCCGATTGAAAATGTGCTTGGCGAAATCGGCAAGGGGCATCTGATCGCATTTAATATTTTGAACATAGGCAGATTCAAGCTGGGAGCAGGCTGTTTGGGTGCGGCGAAGGAGACGATCCAGTTGGCTTCCGCATATGCGAATGCTCGCACACAGTTCGGCAAGCCAATCAGCAGTTTCCCGCTTATTGGGAAGAAGCTCGCGGAGATGAATACGCTGACCTATGTGTTAGAGAGCATGGTATATCGAACATCAGGATATATTGATGCGATGCTGCAAGGCGTCAATGATGGCTCTTCTAGTACGGGAGCGCAAGATTCAGCCCATGCAGGCGTATCTCCGGCCAAAGCAATCGCGGAGTTCGCGCTTGAATGCTCCATTATTAAGGTATTTGGCAGTGAAGCACTGAACACGATTGCGGATGAGGGCGTGCAAATCCATGGCGGTTATGGCTACATCCAAGAATACAAGGTCGAGCGGATCTATCGTGATGCACGCATTAATCGGATATTCGAGGGCACGAATGAGATTAATCGACTGCTTATTCCTGGCACCTTGCTGAAAAAAGCATTAAAGGGCGAGCTTCCGTTAATGGAGCGCCTAGAGCGGCTGCAGGAAGAGGTACTAGCATTCAGCCCTTCACTTGGCGACGAAGAAGATGGCCCAATGGCTGAACTTTATAAGTTGTTGAACCAAATGAAAACTGCATTTCTCGTTGTGGGCGGTACGGCGGTTCAGAAGTATGGTACGCGCATCGAGCAAGAGCAGGAGGTTCTTTCCGCTCTCGCAGACATGATGATTTATATTTACGCAGCAGAAAGCGCGATTCTACGAACGGATAAGCTGGTTAGCCGCTTAGGTGAAGAGAAGGCTGCGCTTGCTCTGCAAATGACACAGGTGTTCGTTCGTGATGCGCTTCAGGTAATTGAACAGAGAGCCAAAGAAACGCTTCAAGAAGCAGCATCAGGAGATGCCCTTCGCACGCAGTTATCGCTGCTCAAGAAATTCAGCCGCGCCACTCCATTATCCTTGACCTCGCGGAAGCGGGCTATCGCTGCACGCATTATTGCGAACGAGCGTTACACCGTTGTCTAGATTAACAATGAGCAGCAATCAATATGCGCTGATGCATGGTGAAGCGCAACTAGAACGAGGAAGGGGAGTAGCATCATGAATGCCTATTCTGATGAAAGGCCATGGCTGCGCCATTATCCCGAAGAAGTAGCACCGTCGTTCGACTATCCGAAGCATAATGTGGCCCACCTGCTAGAGAAGGCTGCGGCAGAATTCCCCGAGCGCGCAGCTATTGAGTTTATGGGGAAGACGTTTACGTATCGTGAACTACTCGCTTCTGTCTATCAATTTGCTGGAGGCCTGCGCTCACTTGGTGTGAGCGCAGGAGAGCGGGTTGCCATCATGCTGCCGAATTGCCCGCAAATGATCATAGCCTATTACGGCACATTGATGATGGGTGGAATTGCGGTGATGACGAGTCCGCTGTACATGGAGGGAGAATTGGCCCACCAACTGGAGGATTCCGGAGCAACCGCGATCATTACATTGGATTTGCTGTTTGCTCGTGTACTTCATGTGAGGCAGAAGACGAAGCTCAACCACATGATTGTTACTTCTATTCGGGATTATTTGCCGTTCCCCAAAAATTGGTTGTATCCATTGAAGATGAAGAAGGATGGCCAATCGCTCGCAATTCCTGATGTTCCGGGTGTTGTTCGCTATAAGCGATGGCTCGCATCAAGTGCGCCCCTAACGAGCGCGCATTCTGTGGATGCCGAACAGGATGTCGCCATGATTCAATATACAGGAGGCACAACCGGAAGAGCGAAGGGAGTGATGCTGACGCATTATAATTTGATTGCCAATACGGTGCAGACGTCAAATTGGTTCTATCGCGCGCAGCGCGGCAAGGAAACGTTCCTTGCGGCACTCCCATGCTTCCATGTTTTCGGCTTGACGGTACTGCTCAATTTAGGAATTCATCTGGCAAGCAAGCTTATTCTGCTGCCTCGGTTCGATACGATGCAGGTGCTCGAGTGCATTCATAAGGAAAGAGCAACGATCTTCCCAGGAGCTCCGACGATGTACATTGCAATTAACCACCATAAGGAGGTAGCACAGTACGACCTATCGTCTGTGCAGGCGTGCGTGTCTGGCTCTGCACCACTCCCATTGGAGGTGCAAGAGCGGTTCGAAGCCATTACAGGAGGCCGGTTAATTGAAGGTTATGGCTTAACGGAAGCTTCACCGGTTACACATGCGAATCCGCTCTGGGGATATCGGAAGATCGGAACCATTGGCATTCCATTTCCCGATACAGATGCTAAGATCGTCAATCCAGACACTGGAGAGACGATGCCAGTCGGCGCCATTGGCGAACTGGCTGTACGAGGGCCGCAGATCATGAAGGGATACTGGAATCGACCTGAGGAGACGGCAGATGTGTTGAAAGAGGGGTGGCTGCATACTGGCGACATGGCCAAGATGGATGCCGACGGGTTCTTCTCAATCGTCGATCGGATGAAGGAAATGATCAATGCAAGCGGATTTAAAGTGTTCCCGCGCGATGTGGAAGAAGTGCTGTTCGAGCACCCGCAGGTAAAAGAGGCAGCTGTCATCGGTGTGCCGGATCCTTATCGGGGGGAGACAGTCAAGGCCTTCATCGTGCCAGTGGAAGGAGCTGCGATTACAGAGAAGGAACTGGAAGGATGGTGCCGGGCTAAGCTCGCTGCATTCAAGATTCCGCGGCAAATTGAATTCCGATCGGAGCTGCCTAAAACAATGGTTGGCAAGGTGCTAAGGCGCAAGCTAGTGGAGGAAGAGGCCCAGCGCCGGCTGCAGCGCGATGGCCATCGGGATGGGATCGCATCAGATGATACAGACAAGGACAAAGAGTAGATGCTGCGCATTATGCATGCATTGTGATAAGATAGAAGGGGAAGGCCGGTCGTTGATAGAGATCGGCCTTCTCTACTTTCAACATTTTGTTAGTGAAGTAAGGGCATAATGTTAGTATACTATTAGGTAAATAATGGCGGAAGAATCGAGAGGTGGCTAACATGAGCAATGAGCAGAATCTGCAGTGGGATGAATTAGAGGCACGTGCGCAGTCTTCGTTCTGGGGATACTTGGGTTGTGAGCTCGTTCATGCGGATGAGAAGGAAGTGATCCTCCGGCTGGATGCGAAGGCTCACCATTTGAATATGATAGGCATTGTACATGGCGGTGTGTTGTCCTCCCTGCTTGATAATGCGATGGGAATCGCCGCTTCCGAATACAAGCAAGATCCGAATATTGTTACCGGAAGCCTGAATGTGAACTTTCTGCGACCAATGAAGGCAGGCATATTGGAAGTAAGGGCGCATGTCGTTCATGCAACGAAGCGTGTGCTCACGCTTCAAGGCACGGTAGTGAATGAGCACGGGGAGCTTGGCACGATGGCAACGGGGACTTTCCACGTGAGAGGTCAACGCGCGGGAGGTTGACATTTAGCACCGATTTGTCATAATGACGTTAAGCTAACTATCGGATATCAGGTCTCGGAGAGGAGATGGATTCGGAATTGAAGGCATTGATTGTCATAGATTATACGTATGATTTTGTAGTGGGTCGACTTCCATGCGGGGAACCGGCCGTACATATTGAGAATCGTGTTGCGGAGTTGGTAGATTCCTTCGTGAATGCTGGAGATTTCGTGACGATGGCGGTTGATCTGCACGAAGAACAAGATCCCTACCATCCTGAAACGGCTCTGTTCCCGCCGCATAATATTAGGGGCACGGATGGGCGCAATCTATACGGTCAAGTAGCTGAAGTATACGAACGCCATCAATCCGAAGTATACTGGATGGATAAGACCAGATACAGCTCATTCTGCGGCACGGATCTTGATATGAGACTGCGAGCAAGACAGATTGAAGAAGTCCATTTAGTTGGAGTATGTACGGACATCTGCGTGCTTCATACAGCTGTAGATGCTTATAATATGGGATATAAGATTATTGTCCATGAGGATGCTGTCGCCACCTTCAATGAGCATGCGCATGAATGGGCGCTACAGCACTTCCGCAATTCACTCGGTGCTCAGATTATAAGTGGGTACCGCACAGAATAGTTAATGCCGCATACTGTATGACTGGTAAGTGGTAGAAAGAGAGATGACCTGATGAATACATCAATGGCCCTACACACAGATAAATATCAAATTAATATGATGTATGCACACTGGAAAAATGGCACTCACAATCAGCAGACTGTGTTCGAAGCTTTTTTCCGCAAGCTGCCCTTCCATAACGGGTATGCTGTGTTCGCTGGCCTTGAGCGCATCGTTGAATATATTGAACGCTTGCATTTTACAACAGAAGATATTGAGTATCTCGGCATGCAGGAGGAGCAGTACGAGGAAGCATTTCTGGAGGAACTGCGCAACTTCCGCTTTACGGGACAGATCGACGCGGTTCGGGAAGGTACGCTTGTATTTGCGAATGAACCGCTTATTCGCGTTGAAGGACGCGTGTTCGAGACTCAGCTGATTGAGACGGCACTGCTGAACTTCATGAACTTCCAGACACTGATTGCAACGAAGGCATCGCGCATTAAGCATGTTGCTTCCACTGATATTCTGATGGAATTCGGCACACGTCGTGCACAGGAAGCCGACGCAGCTCTATGGGGGGCACGCGCCGCTTACTTGGCAGGCTTTCATGCAACGTCCAACATGCTGGCAGGCCGCAGATTCGGCATTCCGACAAAAGGTACGCATGCACACGCATGGGTGCAGAGCTTCGAGAGCGAGGAGGAGGCATTCCAAGTGTTCGCTGAAGCATTGCCTGATCAGGTGACGCTGCTCGTTGATACGTATGATACGCTGCACAGTGGAATACCGAATGCTATTCAGATTGGTCTGGAGCTGGAGAAGAAAGGGAAGAAGCTGCAAGCCATCCGACTCGATAGCGGCGATATTGCCTATTTGTCGATTCAAGCCCGCAAGTTGTTGGATGATGCTGGGTTGAAGGATGTACAAATATGTGCGTCCAATGATCTGGATGAATATACCATCTCGGACTTGAAATCACAGGGTGCCCGCGTGGATATGTGGGGAGTTGGTACGCAGCTTATTACTGCAGCGGATCAGCCATCTCTTGGCGGAGTGTACAAGCTCGTATCGCGTGAAGTGAACGGCGAGATGAAGCCGACAATCAAGATTTCGGCTAATCCTGAGAAGGTAACGACACCAGGCAAGAAAGATGTATACCGCATTATTCATAAGAAGAAGAAAAAAGCAATTGCGGATTACATTTGTCTCTCTGAAGAAGATGAGGTAAAACGTCGGGCAAAGATTAAGTTGTTCGATCCAATTCATCCATATTTGCACAAGTATGTAGAGCACTATGAAGCAGAACTGCTGCTTCAACCTGTATATCGGGACGGCAAACTAGTCTATGAGCGTCCGAATCTGGAAGAAATCCGTAATTACCATAAGGAGCAGCTTCAGCTGTTCTGGCCGGAATATTTGCGCAAGTCGAATCCGGAGCAGTATCATGTTGACGTAAGCACGAAGGCTTGGGAACTGAAGCGCGACATGATTGAATCACATGTTCAAGAGAAGGAAAAATGGCGTACATTCCAAATGGATGCCGGTGATATGGAAGATCATGATTAATTAGCGGGAACAGTTGTTGGACAAGTTCATTCATCGATTCATTTATACAATCTTTACAAGCTTCTAGAAGTTCGTATTGAGAGTAATGTAGATTCAGGCTAGGAAGCGGGAATAGAATCGCTGTCATGTGCAAGGGCAACTGTGATAGCGATTTGCTTCTGTTCAGTCCTATCACTTGCAAGATCGTTAACGTTGTAAATGATGTACATGCGAATAGGGAGAGTGAGATTGCATGAATCAGACGTTTGATGGATCCGGAATTCAGATGCGAAGCAGTGAGGTATTTACGCCACAGCATGGATTTACACAAGGCATAGAGGGACCTGCTTGCGATAAGGAAGGCAACTTGTATGCTGTCAATTACGAACGGCAGGGCACGATTGGCAAGGTAACGCCAGAAGGCGAATGCTCCGTATTCTTGGAGCTGCCTGAGGGATGCATTGGCAATGGTATACGCTTTACTCGCAATGGAGACATGTGCATTGCGGATTATGCAGGGCATCACGTATTCCGCTATTCCTTCGTGACGAAGGAACTGCACGTTCTGGCACATGATCCAACGATGAATCAACCGAACGATATTGCGATCATGGCAAATGATATTGTGTTTGCCAGCGATCCGAAGTGGGCCGATGATACAGGGCAAATCTGGCGTATTCGCCCAGAAGGAGAAATGACGCTCCTGGAAACAGGGATGGGTACGACCAACGGCATCGAGGTTAGCCCAGATGAACGCTTGCTCTATATCAATGAATCGGTTCAACGACGGATCTGGGTATATGATCTTCAGGAGGATGGCAGCATCTCGAATAAGCGTCTGTTCCATCAGTTCCCTGATTTTGGATTGGATGGCATGCGATGTGATGTTGACGGCAACCTGTATGTCGCACGCTTCGGCAAAGGAACAGTCGCGGTTCTTGCTCCAGACGGAACCGTGACAGAAGAGATCCGCCTCCATGGAAGCAACTGCACGAATGTAACATTCGGCGGCGAAGACGGCTGTACAGTATACGTCACGATCATGGATCAAGGTAATGTCGAGCGATTCCGAGCGAATCGTCCTGGCCGCTGCCGACGTCTATTCGGACTCGTATAATTAATAATAAGAGGAGCCCTAGCAGCGGGCTCCTCTCTCTTCTTGATGAACGGAATGGGGCTTGGGTTATAACTTGTAGATGATAGTTGCGGCTTGGACAGAACTCGAAGAGTACAGCCTATTATTTCTCGGGAAAGCGCAGAATTAGGCATGAATCGGCATGAATGTACAAAGTTCGACGAGTCACCAGCGAGGTACGGGCATCATGTATGTCGTATGATTCCCGCAGCGGCTCGCTTCATGAATCATCGAATCATGAGAATCGGAAATAGCCATCTAACAACGATGACAGAAAAGGGTGCGAATATGCAATCTTCCCATTGGAATATCAAACTCGGTGGCAAGCCTGCTCGCTATCCTGGCGCAATCACGGATGTACCGGGTATTGTTGTCGGGCATGCGCATGATAATGAGGCACATACAGGCTGTACAGTCATTGTAGCTGAACAAGGGGCTGTATGCGGCGTTGATGTCAGGGGTTCAGCGCCTGGCACCCGTGAAACGGAGTTACTGCAGCCAACCGCTCTCGTTCAGCATATTCATGCATTGTGTCTCAGCGGCGGAAGTGCATTTGGACTCGCTGCTGCACAAGGGGTTATGCAGCGATTGCAGGAGCAGGAGATTGGACTTGATGTCGGCGTTGCCAAGGTGCCAATTGTTCCATCAGCTATTTTATTTGACTTGGCGATAGGTAATCCGTCGGTCGTACCAACTGCAGAGATGGGATATGCGGCTGTTGAGAATGCGACATCTGAAGCGGTTGCCGAAGGCAATGTAGGTGCTGGCGCAGGTGCAACGCTTGGCAAGTTCGCGGGAGTGGAACGAGCAATGAAGGGTGGGTTTGGTACGGCTTCTGTACAATTGCCAAATGGTCTTGTCATTGGTGCGGCTGTTGCTGTCAATGCGGTTGGCGAAGTGAGACATCCGAAGCATGGTACGACATTAGCTGGGGCAAGAGCGGATGAGAAAGGACAGTTCATTGATCCGTTGTCTTTCCTAACGCAATTGGCTAATCCCTTCCAAGCGACGATGAAGCCGGGGACAAATACGACAATTGCCGCAGTCGCTTGCAATGGAACATTCACAAAGACCGAAATGACGAAAATTGCACAAATGGCGCATAATGGCTTGGCTCGTACCATTTATCCTGTCCATACGATGTATGACGGAGATACAGTGTTCGCGATGACAACAGGCGGAATAGACGCCTCTGTTGATTTGGCGGGCATGTGGGCAGCTGAGGTGCTTGCTTATGCCGTCCATAATGCCATCATTGCGGCGAATTCCGTTGAGGGCGTGCCTTGCTCACAAGAGTGGCTTGATTGACTGGTTTGATAGAATAGCTTGATGGTCAAGCTTGAAGTGCATAACAGGAATGATTTAATAATGGCATCATGCAATCGAAACGTTGTAGAAGGGAATTACATCACATCATGAAATTCATACGTACATTGATTTGGTTTATTTATTTTTGGCTCTATTTACTTTTCATTATCCCTGGGATGTGGAAGGCCAATCGACTATACAAGCAAGGACGGTATGAAGAGCTGGATGCGTACACGGCCCAGCAGGTCGGAAGATGGGCGCGTTCATTGCTGCGTGTAGCCGGTGCGAAGGTAACAGTTCGAGGATTGGAGCATATCCCAGAAGGCGGAGCCGTCTTTATCTCGAATCATCAAGGGAATTTCGATGTGCCGATCATGCTTGGGCATGTTGGCAAGCCGAAGGCGCTAATGGCCAAGGCAGAGCTGGCGAAGCTGCCGTTCATTCGCGTGTGGATGAAGTACTTGCGCTGTATCTTCGTTGACCGCAGCAACGTACGCCAAGCCATGAACAGTCTGAATGAGGCGGGCAAGCTCGTAGAAAGTGGACATCCGATCGTCATCTTCCCTGAAGGAACACGAAGCAAGAGTGAACACATCGGTGAGTTCAAAAATGGCGGCTTCCGCGTCGCTACGAAGACAGGGATCCCTATTGTGCCTGTTCGGATATCGGGTTCTTACAAGCTGATGGAGGCGAATGGGAATTGGATCAGTCCTGCTCATGTGGAGGTAACCGTTCTTCCTCCAGTATTGACAGCTGGCCTGTCGAAGGAGGAGGCTGCGGAGCTTCCAGAGCAAGTACGTACAATGATTGTGAATGCGTAATTAGGAAGGCGCACCGTCTACGGACAGTGCGCCTTTCGTTTATTCACAATCAACAACCAACCCTATTTCGGGAATACCGATGATATTGCTTGCTTAAGCACGCCTGCGGAATGATGAAGCTTCTGCATCTCGTCTTCAGACAGGTGAAGCTCGTATATATCGCGGATGCCTTGGCGATTTACGACGGCAGGAACGCCGATGTACACATCATCCAGACCATATTGTCCAGTCAGTAAGGCAGAAACGGACAGCACAGAGTTCTCATTCTTCAAAATAGCCTTTGTCAAGCGAGCCAAGCCCATTGCGATTCCGTAGTAGGTAGCCCCTTTACGCTCGATGATGTGATAAGCAGCATCGCGTACATTCAGGAAGATATCATCCAATTCTTCCTGTGTCGGCTCTCCATGTGTCTTGCGATAGTGCTCGAGCGGCTGGCCGCCAATGCTGACATTGCTCCACGCAGGGAGCTCAGTGTCTCCATGTTCGCCCATAATGTAGGCATGGACGTTGCGCGGATCGACGCCGATTTTTTCGCCGAGCAAATAACGCAGACGTGCGGTATCCAAAATTGTACCAGAGCCGATGACGCGATGAGCAGGCAGACCTGAGTATTTCCAGGTTGCATATGTAAGAACATCGACTGGATTTGTTGCGACCAGGAACAATCCATCAAAGCCGCTCTCCATGACGGAAGTAACGATTGATTTGAAGATGTTCGCATTTTTGCCGATTAGATCAAGACGTGTTTCTCCTGGTGCTTGGTTCGCACCTGCTGTAATGACAACGAGGTCAGCGTCCTTGCAATCGCTATAGTCTCCAGCCCATATGCGCATATTGGATGCGAACGGAAGACCGTGATTCAAGTCCATCGCATCTCCTTCTGCTTTTTTGCGGTTAGCGTCGATAATGACTAGCTCAGCGGCCAACCCTTGATTGAACAACGCAAACGCGTAGCTGGAGCCAACAAAGCCCGATCCGATCAACGCGACGCGGGACACTTTTGTCATTTGGGTCATAATAAGTGTGCCTCCTCGAAAGTAGTAACAATAAGTTCGTCTGTTAGACAATGGGCCTGAAGCCAGACTAACACTTAAATTTTAACCATTTTCCGAAGAAATAACCAACCCTAATTTACCACAGCGAGAAATTTGCGTTAGCTGCAAAAGCAAGCTTTCAAAAAAAGGGCTTGCATAGGGTAGGGGGGTATAGTATAGTTAATGCATGAGGTGGTGATACACAAATGTCAAACGAACGTATCGATGAACAAGTAGATGACGTGATGACCGCTGCTTTTGGTACAGAAGATGCTTGCCATGCAAGTGAAGAAGGGTGCGAGCACCACACTCCAGACGGGAAGCGGAAGAGTCATCACTCGGATGAGATGAAGAAGAAGCTGGTTCACCGCTTGAATCGCATTGAAGGTCAGGTGCGAGGCGTGAAATCCATGATTGAAAAAGATACCTACTGTGACGATGTGCTGAATCAGATCGCATCCATCCAGTCTGCACTTCATTCAGTTGGCAAATTGCTGCTCGAGGGGCATATGAAGAGTTGTGTCGTTGAGCGATTGCAAGACGGGGAGCCAGAAGTCATCGACGAGCTGCTAACAACGATTCATAAATTACTAAAATGAGAACATGGCCTGTTCCATTAAGGAATGGACGACAGAGGAGGAAGTAAGATGGTTAATGAAACATGGACAGTAGAAGGTATGACATGCGGGCACTGCAAGCAAGCAGTAGAACGTGCAGTAGAAGGTACGGGTGCAACCGCTCAGGTTGATTTGGCTGCGAAGCAAGTAACCGTATCTTATGATGAGTCCAAAGTAAAGCCGGAACAAATCCGTGAGGCAATTGAGGATCAGGGCTACGACGTCGTTTAATGATTAGGCGCCGATTCTCATATTATGCTGAATACGATGATTGATTACTGCAAAGAACACTCCTTCAGAGGAGTTTTCTTTTGGAATCAGATATAGGGTATAGGGGTATGTTCGAGAAGGATAAGGAGGACATGACAATGGCAGAAAAGCAAGCAACGTTGCCGATTGAAGGAATGACCTGTGCCGCATGTGCAACACGAATTGAAAAAGGCTTGAATCGTATGGACGGCATCGCAGAAGCATCTGTCAATCTTGCTTCAGAACGAGCGGCCGTGCAATATGACGGTGATGCAGTAACCTTGCAGCAAGTCGTTGATAAGATCGAGCATCTCGGATACAAGGTTCCGGTAGAAACGTTGGATTTGCAAATTGAAGGAATGACTTGTGCCGCTTGCTCCACTCGCATTGAGAAGGGGCTGAGCCGTATGCAGGGAGTGCAGACGGCAGCAGTCAATTTAGCAACGGAGACGGCGAAGGTCACCTTTATTGGATTGAAGCAAGAAGATATATTGAATAAGATCTCTCAGCTAGGTTATACGGGGCGGCTGAAGAAGGAAGAAGGCGAGAGTGAACAGGAATCGCCAACACAGCGGAATATACGTCGATTGCGTAATACGTTCCTCGTCTCTGCCCTATTGTCCATTCCACTACTGTGGTCCATGGTGGGTCATTTTTCGTTCACCTTATGGATTTGGGTGCCGGAATGGTTCATGCACCCTTGGGTGCAAATGGTACTGGCAGCGCCGGTTCAATTTATTATAGGGGCACGCTTCTACGTTGGGGCATTTAAGGCACTCCGCAGTGGGAGCGCCAATATGGATGTGCTTGTCGCGCTCGGTACGACCTCAGCCTATGTGTACAGTGTGTACTTGGCGTGGCAATGGCAGATTGGCGAGCTTCATCATCCTGAGATGTATTTTGAGACGAGTGCTGTTCTCATTACGCTCATTCTTCTGGGTAAATGGCTGGAGGCTTCAGCTAAAGGGCGGTCTTCTCAAGCGATCCAAGCTTTGATGGGGCTGCGTGCCAAAACGGCAACCGTTGTGCGCGACGGTGAACAAGTGGAAGTGCCTGTGGAAGATGTGGCAAGTGGGGATCTCGTACTTGTTCGCCCAGGTGAGAAAGTACCGGTAGACGGCATTGTAGTTAGCGGGACATCGACCGTGGATGAATCCATGCTTACCGGTGAAAGCGTCCCTGTTGAGAAGCAAGCTGGCGATAATGTATATGGGGCTACCGTGAATGCGCAGGGGGCATTTACGATGAGAGCGACTCAGGTCGGCTCCGAGACGGCCCTCTCGCAAATTATTAAAATCGTTGAGGAGGCGCAGGGCTCCAAGGCTCCGATTCAGCGGATCGCTGATAAAATATCAGGCATCTTCGTGCCGATAGTCGTTGGGATTGCGGTGCTTGTATTCTTAATTTGGTATTTCGCTGTTGAACCAGGCAACTTCGGTGTAGCCTTGTCTCGAACCATTGCCGTACTCGTAATTGCTTGCCCGTGTGCGCTCGGCTTGGCAACGCCAACGTCGATTATGGCGGGAACCGGACGTGCTGCAGAATATGGTGTACTATTCCGTGGCGGCGAGCATCTGGAAGGCGCCTATCGGGTGCAGACGGTTGTGCTCGACAAGACAGGAACCGTAACAGAAGGGGCTCCTTCGCTTACAGATGTTGTATTGCATGATGGGAATGAAGTCGAGAAGACAGAACTCTTGACCTTACTGGCATCTGCTGAGAAGCAATCCGAGCATCCATTGGCACAGGCGATTGTGAAGGGATTGTCGGAGCAAGGGATCAGTACGGTCGAACCGGATTCATTTCGAGCTGAACCTGGATATGGAATAGCGGCTGAGGTGAATGGGCATCAGATCATTGTCGGCACACGCAGATGGATGGAGAAGAACGGGGTAGCAAGCGCAGGTGCGGAGGAAGCATTGCAAGACATGGAGCAGGCAGGCAAGACGGCAATGCTTATCGCGGTTGATGGCAGCTGGAAAGGCATAGTTGCCGTTGCCGATCAAGTGAAGGCTTCTTCGAAGAAGGCCATCGAGCGGCTGCATCAAATGGGGATACGCGTTGTTATGATGACAGGAGACAACACCCGTACGGCCAGAGCAATCGCGTCACAAGTAGGGATTGATGATGTATTTGCAGAGGTGCTGCCTGAACAGAAGGCACAGCATGTGCGCGAGCTGCAGCAGAGAGGCAGTGTCGTCGCCATGGTAGGCGATGGAATTAATGATGCGCCAGCTCTGGCAGCAGCGGACATTGGGTTCGCGATCGGTACAGGTACGGATGTAGCAATGGAGACGGCAGGCGTAACCTTAATGCGTGGCGACTTGAACGGCATTGCGGATGCGATGGAGATGAGCCGCCGTACCATGCGCAACATTAAGCAGAACTTGTTCTGGGCACTTGTATACAATACGATTGGTATCCCGATTGCAGCAATCGGATTGCTTGCCCCATGGCTTGCAGGAGCGGCTATGGCCTTCAGCTCGGTATCCGTTGTACTGAATGCACTGCGGCTTCAACGCATCAAGCTGTAGCCTGACAGAATTTCACGGTAGAGATCGTGATGTTCCTAAACAGAAGGAAGCATATAATCATATCGCTGAACGTATTATGCGGTAATGATGATGCGGATCATTGACGAACTGTCAACTTTGGTGTTAACAAAAGTGGCGGCCACATGGTATGATCAAATCGGATGAAAGGTATGATTAAGGAGGTCTGAACATGCAATTACGCGTTACAGCGAAGGCAGTCGAGCGTTTTTTGGCTGATTGGGGATTCACAGCAGGAGACTCAGTACGCATATTCGTCCGCTACAGCGGATTCAGTGCTTCAGGACCTTATTCATTCGGCATCATGAAAGACAGTCCGCAATATCCAGCAGTGACGGAAGTTGTGAACGGCATTACGTTCTTTATGGAGCAAAATGATGTATGGTTCTTGGATAATCGTGAATTGACGCTAGATGAGAAAGGCGAAGATATTGTCTTTCTGCATGAAGGAATGGTCATCTAGCGCATCAACCCGTAATCATCAATAGGCGAGCCGAGAGGCTCGCCTATTGTGCATGGATAGACGCCTAGTGAATCGGAGTTTAATGAAGATAAGGTCACAGCTCCGGTATTTGTTTATTTTGGTTAGAGATGAGAAAAAATCCTTGTCATTCGTTCTGGTTAGATATATAATCGTTCTCAATTGGGGGAAGCGTGACTGCGACTTTCAATGCAATTGAATATGAGGAAACAGGTGCTTTGGGTAACGTCGAAGCTTAATAGGGAAGCCGGTTGGAAATCCGGCGCGGTCCCGCCACTGTGACAGTTGAGGTATTGCGAGAGAGCCACTGGTCGTAATCGATCGGGAAGGCTGCAAAGGCCAATGAAGCTGAAGCCAGGAGACCTGCCTGTTTTGACAACACTGTTCGTACCTACGGGAGATAGGGAAGTGTTCGTAAGCATGGATATCGGTTTTCGATTCCTCTTAGCATGAGGGTAGTATGCTAATGAGACGGAAGGATCGATTTATTCCACTATGACTTCATGGACGTTTACGAGACATTTCTGTTGTTGGACAGGAATGTCTTTTTTGCATATTGGGATGCAATGAAAATTTCTGAAGTCTGAGTGATAAAGTCACATATGGTGGGGTAGAGCGTTCAACTGCAATCTTAATTCCGTGTTAAGCGATAGAAATTGTACAACTATATCCCGTACGGCAAATTGACTCATGGAGAGGGGCAGTATGATGACCGTTCATTCAATCAAGACAAGCACAGCAGGTTACCCTCGGATCGGATACGACCGGGAATGGAAGAAGGTATTGGAGCAATATTGGGCTGGGAACAGTTCTGTTCAGCAGCTGGAAGAAGAATTGGCGCGCATCAATGATGTTCGGCTGAAGACGATGCAGGACGCTGGCATTGACCTGATTCCAGTAAATGATTACTCCTGGTATGATCATGTGCTTGATATGACAGCCACATTCGGATTGATACCGTCACGGTTTGCATATGACGGTGGAGAAGTGAACGCAGATTTGCTGTTCGCCTTGGCTCGCGGTACACAGGATGCGGTAGCTTGCGAGATGACGAAGTGGTTTAATACGAACTATCACTACATTGTGCCGGAATGGGAAGGCAAGGCGCCGCAATTGACGGTCAATCGCCCGTTGCAAGCCTATCGCCAAGCGAAGCAGATTCATGGCATTGAAGGTAAGCCAGTCATCATCGGGCCATATACTTATGTCCGCTTTATTAAAGGGATTAAACCGGAAGAGCGCCTGAACGTTCTTCGCCAATTCGTAGGGGTATACGGACAGTTGCTTAGCGAGTTGGAGGGTGAAGGTGTGCAGGCTGTGCAATTGGATGAACCTGCATTCGTGCTGGAAATGCCAAGCGAGCATTGGGCTGCTGTGAAGGAAGTCTATGCCGAATTGCGCAAGGCAGCACCAAGCTTATCATTATGGGTTCAGACCTACTTCGATGCGGTGTCCGACTACGAAGCGTTCGTGTCGCTTCCGGTGGATACGCTCGGATTAGACTTTGTTCATGATAGAGGGAGAAATGAAGCAGCGCTTCGTCAATTCGGATTCCCTGCGCAGAAGCAGCTTGCTGTCGGCATTATTGATGGCCGCAATATTTGGCGTACGGACTTAGCGGCTGCTGCAGTATGGCTGGAGTCTGTGGAAGGGATTGTACCGAAGGAACGCTGGATTATTCAGCCATCATGCAGCCTGCTTCATGTACCACTCACGGCGGCGCGGGAAACTGAGCTGTCAGCACCAGTGCGCGAGGCATTGGCGTTCGCGGATGAGAAGCTGGAGGAGACTGCCCTACTTGCTCGTCACTTCGCAAGCCCGAGTGAAGAGACGCGTGCAGCATTAGCAGAGAGCGGTGCTCGTGTTCAAGCATGGCGGACAGAACCATTAAGACAGCGTCCACAAGTCGTTCAGGCGTTGGAAGAACTGCTTCGTGCAGAAAAGGAAAAAGGAATTGAACGTCTTCCATTCGAGGAACGCAAGGAGCTTCAACGCAAGCGCTGGCCATCGCTGCCGCTCCTGCCGACCACAACGATTGGCAGTATGCCGCAAACTGCGGATATCCGGCGCGCACGCCTTCGCTTCCGCAAGGGAGAATGGGATGCGAAGACGTATGAAACCTATTTGGAAGAAGAAATGACACGCTGGATTTGCATTCAGGAAGAGATCGGCATTGACGTGCTGGTACATGGTGAATTCGAACGCACGGACATGGTCGAATACTTTGGCGAGAAGCTGGACGGGTTCGCGTTCACGAAGTTCGGCTGGGTACAATCCTATGGCTCGCGCTGTGTAAAACCACCGGTTCTGTACGGAGATGTGGCGTTCACAGAGCCGATGACGGTGAAGGAAACGGCATTTGCGCAGTCCTTGACGTCTCAGCCGGTTAAGGGGATGCTTACGGGCCCGGTTACGATCTTGAACTGGTCGTTCGTACGTGACGACATTCCTCGTGAGCAGGCGGCATTCCAGCTGGCGTACGCGCTTCGTCAAGAGATTGCAGCACTGGAGACTGCAGGTATTGGCATGATCCAGGTCGATGAGCCTGCGGTGAAGGAAGGTATGCCGCTTAAGGCGGAGGACGCTGTCTATTATACGGATTGGGCAGTGCTTGCTTTCCGGCTTGCAACATGCGGAGCAGCGCCTGAGACGCAAGTACACACGCATATGTGCTATTGCGACTTCTCCGACATGGTCGATACGATCCGCAAGATGGATGCGGACGTGATCTCGCTCGAAACGGCACGCAGCGGCGGCGATATGATTGCTACGCTGGAGGAGCAGAGCTATGAGCTTGGCATTGGTCTGGGTGTATATGATATTCACAGTCCACGTGTGCCTGCTGTAGAAGAGATTGATCGGATCATCGAGCAGGCGCTTCGTGTGCTGCCGGTTGAGACGTTCTGGATTAACCCAGATTGTGGTCTGAAGACGCGCCGCGAGCCGGAGACGGTAGCTGCACTGCGCAACATGGTAGAAGCAACGAAGCTTGCTCGCGCCCGTCGTCAAGCTTCTGTGCTGCCTACGGAGGCATAATCTATGTTATAACAGTTTATAGTGAATCGATTTTGTACAAGTGAACTGCTAGGAGAGTCCAATCAATCATAGTTTGGTAGTAGCTGTGATAAATGAAAATCTACTTGGCATTTTGCTTGTGGTACATGTTGTTAAGGACACTGCCCCTCGTCGATTAATTATGGTGCTTGACCTTTGACAAGGCCCATGCAGTGTCCTATTTTCTAAATTAGCAACTTTATGAGTTGAAAAAGTTTTCGATCCTTAATAGGATGCTCTGAGGTCATCGAAATTGGACAGAGGCTTCGCCTCACCAGTGAGCTTCTGTTCCACGATCAATTAGTAAAGAGCTTATGCCGATTGTTATACAGGAAGGAGGGCTTTTGTGTAAACTCATGTTAAGCAATCCCCCAAAGGGGATTCGCGTTTCTAACGTAAGTAGTTACTGACTCGATCCGGATAGAAACTGAAAGCTGAAGCAGCATTTGACCCCAATTCTGAACACGGCCCGTCCATTTACGGGTAACATCCATCGTGGCTAGATAGAGCATTTTGAGTAGGGCTTCATCGGTAGGGAAAACACTTTCCTTTGGTCACTTTGAGAAGCTGCCGGTAGTAGCTTTCAATGTTGGTGGTGTAGATGAGTTTGCGGATCTCGGGTAAAGTAATGTTGAGAGTTCCTCCCAGTTATTCCGCCAGGAGCGGACAATGAGCGGATATTTGGCGCCCCAGACCTCTTCGAAGCGGTCCAGTTCAAGCAGCGCTCCTCCCTCGGTGGCTGCTTTGTGAATCGGCTTCAGGTCAGCGGTGACTTTCTTGAGATCCTTGAATGACACGTAGGGAGTGGAATTGCGGATGTGGTGAATCATACATTTCTGAATCTCGGTCTTCGGATAGCAGGCGGCAATCGCTTCAGAGAAGCCGCTTAGAGCATCTCCAGAATGGTTTCTGCGAACAACTCTTTTAAGCATTTTGCGCGTCTTGTGCCGTTACCAGCTTTTCTCCTTAATGAAGGCTCGCAGTTGCTCTTTTGTCCAAAGTCCCATGTGTCCCTCCTCTTTTTCTATTACTTACCATTTTAATAGATTTGGGAGGTTACACAATCTATTTTGCAGACTCTTATACAGGCCAAGCGACTGATATAGTTTTGAATCCATCAACGCATACAGATTTTTCTTTCTCGATTTTTGTGGATGTCCCCTTGCCTTTCCTCTAGACCTAATGCTGCCGCCCCTCCTTATTGGTCATTGCCCCTCAATGGTTTTTCAATATAATAACTTTTTTCAATCCTGCTCTCATCAATGTCTTTTATTCTATTGTGACATTTATCATATACCTATAACATATAGGAAAGGTGATTTGACATCTAAAGTTTTATGTATTACACTCATTGATAATTACTCAAGAATTAATTTGAGTTTTTTCAATATATTGGATGGGTAACCATTTGTCAAATAACGTTATAATTCCTTCCTTCCTTCCTTCTTGTAGAAGAATCTCATAAAAAAAGCATTAATGAAAGATCACTCTACCATTTTTTATATGAGATGGGGTATCAGTTTTAATAGCTGTCATATACATCTCGATAAGTCCTCCTTTATCTAAAGCGTCCCTTTTTTTCGAATCAACATATCTTGAAAAACTTCAAATTAAAGATAACGGTTAAAAGTCATCCACTTAATTTTTGAACCGCTTTTGCTGACTGAAGTTTTCCGTCATTCGTGTCATACGAATTACAGTTAAGATCGGACAACTAAATTTTATACGTTCAAGTAATATTATGCAAAAGACATGTTTTCTTCAGATCATCTAACCAAAATACCCCATTCTCCTTAGATTCAATGTCGAGGCCTGTATAAGCTTTCTAAAAACTAAACTACTTCTACTTAATATAACTATACTATTTCGTTCAATTCTCTGCTTACTTGGCTGTAATGACAGTTACATAAAGAATCGAAACAAAGTGTCTTTCATCCGATAAAAAACAAATAAAATTATCTTAATCATCAAAGAAAACTCATTAGCAATATACGGAGCTTTAATAATCATTTAAATGGTGTATTTTACAAATAAATAAAGAAGGGTGGCTAAAAGATTTAAGGGAGAAAGGTAAGCCTCTAAACGGTTTCAGAAGGTAGTGTTTTTAAATTCTGTATTCAAAAATGCTAGCTATTTGCCGCCGTGGCTTGAACTTCAAACAGACACTAGAAATGCTATGGCTGCAACAATTGAAAAGATAGATAAGGAGGTTGAATCAGAACAGATTTCTAAAGAGATCGACAGAATTAATTACTGTTACACAAAGGTCTAATTTTGGTTGAAAAAAAACGAAGTATTCGATTAATAAAATTCTTTTTGGGGGATCGGGAAATGTCGAAGGATTTGACTGCTATTTTTGAAGTTGTAATAAATCATGAAGAGCAATATTCGATTTGGCCAATTCACAAAGATGTGCCGCAAGGATGGACAAAAGTAGGATACTCAGGGGAAAGAGAAAAATGCTTAAACTATATCAAAGAAGTATGGGTCGACATGCGTCCAAAAAGTTTAAGAGACATGCTGTAAACTAAAGTGCATTTTAGGGGGAAATTTAGCATGTTGCGAACCCAAAATAATAGTTTCCTTACGAAATATATGAAGCATGAAATGGTTAGTTTAATTGTATTATGTATGATTATGCTAATTAGTACAATTGTTATGCTTTTAAATCCTCAGGTGTTAGCTTACTTCATAGACGCCGCAGTTAATCAACAACCTCTTCAAATGTTGTTTATACTAGCCCTAGGTTATATTGGGATTGCTATTCTGACACAGATCTTCAATATTATTTCAACATATATTAGTACAAATATCGCTTGGAAAGTTACAAACCAGGTTAGATTAGATGTTACAGAACATTGTCTTCGTTTGAATTTGGACTTTCATAACAAGAAGACAACAGGAGAATTTATTGAACGTATTGACGGTGATGTCTTAACGTTAGGTAATTTCTTTTCGAATTTTTGGGCAAAAATGATAAGTAATTTATTGTTGTTGATAGGAATTTTGATTTTGCTTTTCCGGGTTAATATTGAGGCAGGGATCATATTCGCGATTTTTAGTGCGATTTCTTTTTTTATTCTAAATAAAATTAGAGGGTTAGCTATAAAGTACTGGGGAGAAGCTAGACAAACGAGTGCGGAATTGTACGGTTTTTTGGAAGAACGGTTGAATGGAATTGAAGATGTTAAAGCTGTTGGAGCTGAAACTCATGTATTTAAGAGGATGTATCAGATTTTGATAAAACGCTTACAAACTGAAAGAACTGCATTTTTGTATGGCGGTGTAATTTGGGCATGTTCCATTGCTTTTTTTACATTGGGAAATGTCTTGGCGCTAGCTATTATCGCTTTCTTATTTATGAATGGGAAAATAACGATCGGTACTGCTTATTTGGTATTCGCTTATGTGAATATGCTCAGGGTTCCTATTGAACAAATCACCTCGCAAGTGCAAGACTTTCAGCGTGCGGGTGCGAGTATTCGTCGAACTCAAGAGTTGTTAGATGTACAAAGTCCGATTCATGATAATCAAGTTACAAAGGATTTAGGGGATTTAGTTAGTGTTCAGTTTGATAATGTAACATTTGGTTACCAAGAGGGCACTACTGTACTTGATAATGTGTCGTTCACTTTAGATGCGGGTAAAGCTATGACTATTTTAGGGAAAACAGGTAGCGGTAAATCAACTCTAACTAAATTACTAGTTAGATTGTATGACCCAGTAAAGGGCTCAATACGTCTAAACGGAGTGGACATTAGAGACATTGGTGTCGCATTTCTAAGATCAAAAGTGGCTATGATTTCGCAACATGTGCAATTAATGACTGGAACTTTGAGAGATAATATTACGATGTTTAATGATGAAATGAAAGATGAAGCTATCTTGAAAGCTTTCAAGGAGTTGGATTTGTGGAGTTGGTACGAGCAGCTTGAATTAGGTTTAGATACCGAGATCAAATCGGACGGATCAAACTTTTCCGCGGGAGAAGCGCAAATAATAGCTTTTTTACGCATTTACATGATGAGTCCGCAAGTCATTATTTTAGACGAGATTTCTTCTCATTTGGATACAATTACTGAGCAGTTATTACTTCGAGCTACAAAGAAACTATTTTTAGGTAGAACAGGAATTATTATTGCGCATCGTTTGAAAACAATAGAGTATACCGATGAAATCATGGTGCTAGAGCAAGGTGTAATTGTTGAGCGAGGTGAAAGAGATCAGTTAATTCAATCTTCTGACTCTTATTTAAAGAGGCTTGTAGCAGCTGAAAGTGGAGGAGGCTCAGTATGAACACGAAAGGCCTCATATGGAGTTTGATTAAATATACTCCAGGTTTGTATAGTTTGAACTTGATTTTGGCGGTATTTGGTTGGACATTATTTTTGGTTCCTGCCTATGTTAGCGGTGCATTCTTTGATGTATTAAACAGTGGGAGTCCAGAATATACAACGATTATTCAAATTATTATTATTTTGTTTACAGGTCAATTCGTACGTATTCTATTAATAACAGTCAATATTCCAGTAGATGTAACATTTAAAAATAAGGTTGGTGCGTTGCTGAGAACGAACATGTTAAAGCAAATTTTTGCGATGCCCGCAGCGCAGGCACTAAACAAATCTGCCGGAGAGGCCATTACTTCCTTTAGGGAAGATGTGGATGACACTGTTACTTTTCCGGGTTACAGTTCGTTGCTGGACGTGATTGGTGCAGCTGTTTTTTCTCTTGCGGCATTCGTTATTATGCTTAGAATAGATGTCATGATTACACTGATAGTGGTTATACCCTTAATTATTATTATGACAATATTGCATATTACTGGAAAACGAATCGTAAAATACCGCGTCAATTCAAGACATTCTACAGATGCTATCACTGGATTTATCGGGGATATGTTCAGCTCTGTACAAACAATTCAGTTAACCGGTTCTGAGAAACATGTTCTCGCTCGCTTTGCGAAGTTAAGCAAGGTTAGGCATAAATTCATGGTCAAGGAAGCCGTATATACGTCGTTTTTAAACTCTATATTTACTAACATTGTTGATATTGGTGCTGGTGTTATTCTCCTTTTGGCAGCTAATTCAATTCGAAATGGAAATTTCACTATTGGAGATTTTGCTGTATTTACTTACTACTTGACTTGGATATCACAGCTTATAAAACGCTTTGGATCCCTATCGGCCCAATATCGTCAAGTGAATGTATCTGTAGAACGGTTGCAAAGTCTAATCCAAGAAAAAATGGCTGATAAATTGGTTAGTCATAATGAAAGTATTATGGATGACCAATTACCAGAATATAAGTCGTCAGCTACGAACCGTGATAGATTGAAGAAGTTTACAGTGAACGATGTTACATTTACTTATCCTCAGTCGAATAAAGGCCTGAAAAATATCAGCTTTGAACTTGAAAGAGGATCCGTAACCGTGTTAACAGGCAAAGTAGGGTCAGGGAAATCTACATTATTAAAAACAGTAGTAGGTCATCTCCCTCTAACCTCTGGATCAATAAAGTGGAATGAATGTGAAATCACTAATAATGACAACAAGTTTGAATCAAGCTATTTCTCTTATGCTCCACAATTACCTGTTCTGTTTAGTGAAAGTCTAAAGGAAAATATATTACTTGGATGTCAGGCTACTAACGAACAATTGCATCGTGTAATAGATATCACTGAACTAAATGGAGATATTCAAAATTTCAAAGATGGAATAGATACAGTTGTAGGTCCAAGAGGAGCTAGTATTTCAGGTGGCCAGAAGAAAAGAACATCATTAGCCAGAATGTTATTGAGAGATATGGAGCTGCTAGTCATGGACGATCCGACAGCCGGTTTAGATTTAAATACAGAATTACGCGTCTGGAATAATATTGTGGAGATGCGCGGTACAAAGACTATACTTGTTTCCTCACATCGACCGTATGTCCTACAGCATGCCGATCATATTATCGTTCTTGAAAATGGAGAGATTATTGAACAGGGGAAATCCGAACAAGTATTAGAATGGATGAAAAATAATCAATATCTTTAATAACTCTATTTCGAAAAAACTGAGTTCACCTTGGGAGGAACAAATAGTGAACAAAAGCTTAGGTTGCTCTAGCGTAATTCAGAAATTTGAACTATGTTCAGAGGTTTATTCGGAAAAAGTTGCTGTTAAATGTAATGATGAAACACTAACATATACACAATTGAATGAAAGCTCCAATCAATTGGCTCATTACTTAATTGAATCAGATGTTGGACCTGGTTCAATGGTTGCAATATGCATGGATAGGTCGATTAATATGGTTGTAGCCATATTGGGGGTTCTAAAAGCAGGAGCTGCATATGTGCCACTTGATCCGCAATACCCTATGGAACGTGTGAAGTTCATTCTCGAAGAAACACAAGCCGAGTATGTGATATGTACAGCTTCTTTGCAGTATCACATACCAGAAGCATGGCAAACAAAAACAATTCTTTTAGATTCATTGGATACTAAAAAATCTAGAACAAATCCTAACATTACTAGGCTGGCTGAACATACTGCCTACATCATTTTCACCTCTGGAACGACAGGCCAGCCGAAGGGTGTTTGTATAACGAACGGAAATATGGTTCGACTGTTTACTCAAACAGAACAATTGTTCAATTTTGATCATATGGATGTTTGGACGTTATTTCATTCTTTTTCGTTTGATTTTTCAGTGTGGGAAATATTTGGCTGTCTTTTATATGGGGGAACGCTTATTATTGTACCATTTGAAGTCAGTCGTTCACCTGAAGAGTTTTGGTACCTTATTATTAGGGAACAAGTTACAATTTTGAATCAAACACCGTCTGCTTTTTGGCAAATGACGAATATCGTGAAAATCCAAGAAAGCTCCGCGCAGCTTAAATTAAGAAAAATCATCTTTGGTGGAGAAAAATTAAGTCTTCAACATTTGAAAGTATGGTTGCATCATTTCCAAGATAGTCAGCCCTCATTAATCAATATGTACGGTATTACAGAAACGACAGTACATGTAACTTATCACGAAATTGTACGATCTGTTGTATTAGAAAGTGGAGTAATTGGGATTGGAAAGCCTTTAGCTGATTTAAACATATATTTACTTGATGAGACACTTCAACTAGTTGGTGATGGACAAGTTGGAGAAATGTACATCTCAGGAAATGGGCTTGCCAAAGAGTATTTGAATAGACCAGAGTTAACTGCTGAACGGTTTATTCCTAATCCATTTGGTGCCGGCAGGCTATACAAGACTGGAGATTTGGCCTGTCTTATGCCAAACGGAGAGTATAAATATTTAGGTCGAAATGATGGTCAAGTTAAAATCAGAGGATTTAGAATTGAACTGGACGAAATAAATCAGGTGTTACTGAACCACCCAATGGTAAAAGATGTTGTTACAGTGTCTGAAAAAGATGCTCTGGATATCGATAAATTGGTTAGCTATATCGTTGCAAACCGGACTAATAAAGCACGCATATCATATTCAGAGCAGATCGACGAATGGAAGGATATATTTGAAGATGTGTATTCCCAAAAAACGGACAACAATGATGGTGAAGAACTTAATCTAGCCGGTTGGAGAAGCAGTATTGATAATAAATCGATTCCACAAAATGAAATGTTAGAATGGGTAAACAACACAGTTGAGCGAATTCAATCGTTAAAACCTATTAATGTTTTGGAAATAGGTTGTGGCACAGGATTGTTGTTAACAAAAATTTTACCGAAGGTAAGATCTTACATCGCTACAGATCTTTCAGAACTTGTTACCAAGCAACATAGCAGTGATCTAGTTAGCTATGTGGCATCAGGTCGGTTGCGCATTCTAAACCAGCAAGCTTCTGATTTCAGCAATATTGAATTTAATAGCGTTGATACCATTATTATCAATTCTGTCATTCAGTATTTCCCTGATGGTGAATACTTCATCGATGTAATTAAAAAATCAGTAGCAAGAGTTCAACCAGGTGGGGTTGTATTCATCGGAGATGTTAGAAGCAAACATTTAATGGAATTGTTCTATTTTGATTGTGAATGGAGTAATCAGGACTCCAATGTACAGCTTTCTAAATTGAATAGTAATATTCTAAAAAGAAGAATGAATGAAAAAGAATTGCTGGTTCATCCCAACTTCTTCTATGCACTTTCTAAAGAAATAGAAGGTATTACACACGTGGAGATTTTGCCAAAGCGAGGCAAACATCATAATGAGTTAACAAAGTATAGATATGATGTCATTTTGCATGTGGGTAAACCTATCACGAATGTTCTTCCGGAAATCAGTTATATAGACAAGGAAAAGGAGAGCCTGTCTACTTTTGATATTATACAGAAGTTGCAACTAGAGAATCCTGATGCTATTGCAATTACTAACATTAAAAATAATAGGTTAGCCGGAGTCATAAAGTACAAAGAAACGATCGATAACAATACGTTGATACCGAATATCAAAGATCATAGGTGGCCATCATTAGACCCATTATTAGATGCCGAGGGGGCATATGATCTAGATGAATGGGAACAAGTATTTGAAAGAATCGGTTATCGTTCGTATATTAGTTGGGGTAATGTTTATGCTAACGGCAACTACGATCTCATTCTCACCAAGATAGGTAATACACTTGATCCAAAGGATGTATTCCAGCATAAACTTTTAGAGTACCGAAATACGGAATCGTTGCATTCGTTTTATAACGAACCCTCTGTCCTAAAATATTCACAAGAAATGTCTAAACAATTAAGGCAGTTTCTTAACACCAAATTACCATCTCATATGATACCGTCATCTTTTGTTTCCATCACCCAAATCCCGATTACTGTAAATGGTAAGACGGATTTCTCTGCGCTATCAAAACTACAACGCGTACATCAATCTGAAAAAGTATTCGTTCCACCTACAAATCAATATGAAGAACTTATATGCGATCAATATGCTACATATTTGAATTATGCAAGAGTTGGAATTGAAGACGACTTTTTTTATCTGGGAGGAGACTCTCTGATAGCAGCAAGACTTCTTACGAATATAAGAAAAGTGCTGAATGTAGGGGTTCAACCAAGTGCTATTTTCAAATACTCAAAAATAGCAGATTTAGCTGCCTATATTAAACAGTTAAAAGAAAACTTAGTTCAAGATTCATATGAACATCCTAGGAATAGGGCCGTTCAAAAAGTTCAAAAGAATGCATCTTCAGGACAGAAACGTATGTTGTTTATTAATCAGCTTCTTCCTGATAGTCCGATTTACAATGTGCCAATTACCTTTTATATAAAAGGAGAACTCAATCTACATGCTCTGCAATCCAGTACCGATATCGTTATTCAGCGTCATAAAGCGTTAAGAACAGCATTTAGACGTGCTGATCAAGAATTGGTACCGTATGTAATGGAAGTAGATAGAAGTGTAATGGACGTTGTTGATTTGACAAGAATTAATTCCGACGTGTTGCAAACGGTCTTAAGCCGAAAAATAGAGTCTAAGTCCGCGATTCCGTTTGACTTAGAGAAAGATCTATTGCTTCGGAGTTACGTATTTAAGCTGGATCAAGAAGAACATATTATTTTACTGGTGACTCATCATATAGCTGTAGATACTTGGTCATTAAATATCATGCTAGAGGAAATATCCGCTCAATATTATGCTTTTATTCATGATCAAAAAATAGTATTGCCTGAATTGAAAAAGGAATATGCAGATTTTGCTCATTGGCAAAATAGCATGCTAACTGAACCTTTATTTCAGCATCAGTTGGCTTATTGGAAAAATAAATTAAATGGAATTGATAGACCGTCATCTGTACCTTTTAAATATAGAATCATGGATACGAGTAATAAAAAGGCTGGGCATTATTCTTTTGATATTCCACATGAAATATGGAATAAAATAATTGATTTCTGTCAAATAGAGAAAATTACAGTTTACATGTGCTTACTGGCAGTACTAAAAATTTTAATGTTTAAATATTCAGGCAGTCAAAATGTCGTTGTGGGTACACCTGTCGCAAACCGTAATTTAAAAGAATACGATAATGTAATCGGTTTCTTTGTCAATATGCTAGCTTTAAATACAGAAATAAGAGATGACATATCCATAAAGCAATTGATTGAACGGGTGAGAATGACGGTAATAGAAGGTTTTGATAATCAAGATATCCCATTTGAAATGGTCGTAAAAGAATTACAGCCTGAACGGATGAATGGAGAATCTCCATTTTTTAATGTCGTATTTCAAGTTGAGCAGAAGCTCAATTTCACTCTTTCAGACTTGGATATTCAGTTTGTTGAACATCATTTTGGTTTTGCTAAATATGACTTGTATATCGGTTTTGAAGAAATGGATGGAAGATTGCGCGGCAAAATGGAATATGATGCTGGGAAATTTGAGGATACGGTAATTGCCAGGATGTCTTCTCATTTTTTGCAAGTGCTTAACAAGGTTCTCGAAAATGTATTAGTACCGATACAACAAGTAACTTATATTAGCGATGTAGAAAAAGAAATGTTGCTTTATACATGGAATCGATCGCATGTGCAGCAGAAAGAGCCCATTGAGATGGCTTATTCCTCTAATAGATATAAATGTTTTGAAGATGAAGAACTTGTACATCGTCTGTTTGAAAGACAAGTTGACCTTAACTATGATGCGATTGCGATAAGATCAACGGACAAGTCTTTAACATATGGTGAAGTAAATGAACAAGCTAACCAACTGGCTCGGTATTTAATAAGCCAAGGTGTTGGACCAGAGTCTTTAGTGGGTCTACATCTTGCAAAATCAATGCGCTCGATCGTTTTGATGTTGGCTATTTTGAAAGCAGGCGGAGCATTCTTGCCAATTGATCCTGATTATCCTTCTGAGCGAATTAAGTTCATGATAGAAGACTCAGGAGCTTTCCTTGTCATATCCGAGAGTGAGGCCGAAATAAAAAGTCAACATCCGAATGTGAAAATTGTAAATTTATCAAAAATACCGGAAAGCGTAATTCCATGTGACAGAAATAATTTGGATGTAGGCATTAGCAAGCGCAACTTGGCATATGTCATATATACTTCAGGATCCACGGGCCAGCCTAAAGGTGTTTATATTGAACATGGTTCTGTAATTAATTTGATCAGCAGCCATATAAAAATATTCAATATTACGCCTGAAGACAAGATATTGCAATTCTCTTCCTTAAGCTTCGATGCTTCTGTGACGGATATATTCCCTTGTTTGGCTGCTGGAGCAACATTGTGTGTTGGAACAAGTGAAGAGTTATTGCCTGGAGAAAATTTGGTCACTTTTATACAAAACAATCAGATCACAAGGGTTACTTTACCTCCATCCGTTCTCTCGGTTTTGCCTGAGGAGGCGATGAATATCAAAAGTGTGACCTCTGCAGGGGAACCTTGCAGTCTCAAATTAGCAAACAAATGGAGCCAATGCACTCGTTTTTATAATGCATATGGTCCAACTGAAGGCACCGTGTGTACGACAGTTTTGGAATTTAATCATTTAAGCAATCGGGTAACTTTGGGAAAAACGATAGACAATGTTCAAGCGTACATTTTGGATCGTAATTTAGATCCTGTACCAATCGGAATCGTTGGCGAATTGTTTATTGGTGGCAAGGGTCTTGCCAGAGGATATGCAAATCGTCCTGGCCTGACCGCTGAAAAGTTCATACCACATCCATATTCAAACACGCTTGGGGCAAGACTATACCGAACGGGTGATCTTGCAACTTACGATGAAAATGGAGATATTGTGTATGTGGGGCGGGTAGATAACCAACTTAAAATAAGAGGGTATCGAATTGAAACAGAAGAAATTGAACTAACGATTAAACAGCTCGCTTACATTCAAGAAGCTGCAATTATACCGAACATCAAAAACAATCTGCAAGATTATATAACAGCGTACATTGTTTCAGATTCAGAAACAGTAACGGTTGATTTAATAAAAACACATCTAATGGAGAAGCTTCCATTTTATATGATTCCGAGTAAGTTTGTATTTATAGATCAAATTCCTTTAAATATTAGCGGCAAAATTGATAAAAAGAAATTACTAGAGATGGAATCATCACAAGAAGAAACAAATATTGAACCCAAGCTAAATAAGAGTACGGATAAGGAAATAATACGCAATATCTGGCAAGAAGTGTTGGGGACGCAAGTAACCAACTATGATGTGAGCTTTTTCGAAATAGGTGGTCACTCTTTGCTTTTAACTGATCTGCACAATAGGTTGACTTCACATTTTGGTGATTGTATGTCGATGATGGACTTGTTCAGGTACCCTACAATTCATACGTTAATAGCCTTTATTAATAGCCGTAACAAAGGGGAAAGTAATAATAAAATACCGACAACTCCGGATTCAGAAAAACATAGTAGAAACGAGAGATTGCTAAATTTAAGAAATAGAAGAAACAACTTTAGGGCAGATAAATAAGCTTAAAATATCAGAGAGGAGTAGATTCTGATTTCTAATCAATATGTGTCTGATCTGGATATTGCAATAATTGGGATGGCAGGAAGATTCCCAGGTGCTGCGAATATAGATGACTTTTGGGAAAATATCTCTCATGGAGTCGAGAGTATTAATCATCAATTAGATAAAAATTTTGATACTGATGTTCCATATATCGGTTCAAGAGGAATATTACCTGATATCGAATACTTTGATGCAGCATTTTTTGGATTTAATCCTCGTGAAGCGGAAATGCTCGACCCACAGCAAAGGCTACTGCTGGAATGTGCTTGGAGTGCGTTAGAAGATTCAGCATATGATCCCCTGCATGTGTCAGGCAAAGTAGGCGTCTTTACTGGAGCAGGGCAGAATTCTTATTATTTACATCATTTATTGCCTAGGATTGGGCGGCGCAAACTAGAAAGTCAAACTTCTACATTTGTAACTAGTGCAAACGATTTTATCTCTACGCTTATTTCTTATAAATTGAATTTAAAAGGTCCGAGCTTGGTAGTGCAAACAGCATGCTCCAGCTCCTTGGTCGCGATTCATTTAGCTTGTCAAAGTTTATTAACGGGCGAATGTGATCTCGCACTCGCTGGCGGGGTATCTGTACAGCTTCCACAACAAGAAGGTTACCCGGCTGTACCGGGTGGAATATATTCACCTGATGGAAAATGTCGGGCTTTTGATGAAGCAGCAAATGGTACTGTACCAGGAAATGGTGGAGGTATTGTAATTGTTAAACGATTAAGTGATGCGATTACTGATAAGGACAGGATTAGAGCGATCATTAAAGGTTCGGCAATTAACAACGATGGCTCTCTTAAAATGGGATACACAGCACCTAGTATTGAAGGGCAAGCAAAAGTATTAGCGGAAGCCATTCACAATGCAGGAGTCGCATCAGAAAGTATTACGTTAATTGAAACCCATGGTACAGGAACTCCGCTTGGAGATCCGATCGAATTGTTAGCCTTAAGTCAAGTCTATAATGTAAACAAGAATGGTCACTGTGCTATTAGCTCTGTTAAGCCAAATATTGGACATCTGGATGCAGCAGCTGGGGTGGCGAGTCTGATAAAGGCAGTATGCGCACTAGAAAATAAGCAAATTCCTCCTAGCATTAATTATCACGAACCGAATAAGCAAATGAAGCTTGAAGAGTCACCGTTTTATGTAAATACCGAATTAAAAGCTTGGGAAAGCCTAACTCTGACTGGAACGCCAAGAAGAGCGGCAGTAAGTTCGTTTGGTATCGGAGGTACTAATGCTCATATCATATTGCAAGAAGCTTTTACACTAGACAGAAATGAGCCTGAAGAAAACAGCCACATCCTTACATTGTCGGCTAATACCTCTACATCATTAAAAGATGCTTTGATACAGATGAGCGATTTCCTTGGGGAAGAGGAGGCACCTCGATTTGGAGATGTTGCTTACACATCTCGAGTTGGGCGGCATGCGTTTCCTTATAGACAATCAATCGTTGCTAAAAGCAACAAAGAAGCGCGCGAACTATTATTGAAATTCCTAAATGAGCAACAACCATTTAAGAAGAAAGAAAGTAAAGGAGTCTGTTTTAAGCTCGCAGGATCAGCCTCGCACTATATGACATTAGGGCGTGAGATATACAAACAAGATTCCATTTACCGCAAAGAAGTGGAGAAATGTTCCCAGTTATTGCTTCAGATTGCACAAGTGGACATTAAGAAAGTGTTTACTAACCAATCAAATCATGATGATAGTCAATTCGCAATAACATTGTCTGAGAACAATCACTCTATCCTATTTACAATTGAGTATGCGTTATCGAAGTTATGGATGGAGATTGGCGTCATTCCTGAAAAAATTGCAGGGGCTGATCTTGGCGAGTATGTAGCGGCTTGTTTGGCGGATGTTTTCAGCTTAGAAGATTCGCTGCGATTAGCTGTGTTCCGTGATCGGCTTTCACAAAATAAGCAAGTCGAAGTATCAACCAACGAATTGGATCAATTACTAGAACATTATAAACCGAAGCGAACACTGTTTACACCTAAAATTCCTTTTATATCAAACATAACGGGGGATTGGATTACTGAGGAGCAAGCGACTGACTTCGCATATTGGACAACCTTATTGAAGAAAAAGCAAACCAATTCGCATGCTCGATTGAGAGACGATTCTGAAATACTTAGTTTGGATGTTGGATTAGGTCTCGAATTAGATAGTAGCTGTGCCTACAGCTCATTTTTGCGTGCTGTAAGTTATTTGTGGAACAGTGGCCTTGATATTGAATGGCGTAATATGAGCGTTGGTGATGTTGCCAAAGTAAAAATTCCGACCTATTCGTTTGATAAGCAAAAGTATTGGATTGATGCGATTGATTCAAACACAAATCAAACTAAATTATCCGAAACGAACCAACAAATTTCTAATTATGAACCGACGATATATATGAGAACTGAGTTTCAGGAAGATATCATTCATCCACGTAGTGAAATCGAAAAGAAAGTGGTTGAAACGTGGGAGGTCGAATTAGGCGTTTATCCGATAGGCCTAGATGATAACTTTTTTGAGCTTGGAGGACATTCATTAGCAAGTTTGGACATAGTTGATGAACTAAATAAGACATTCAAGATTAATTTATCATCCAACATATTCATGGATTTCCCAACTCCAAAAGAAACAGCGAAAATAATTGAAGAACAATTACACATATCTGATTTAACGGAAGATAACGATATTATTACAATTATTTCAACTCCAGAACTTATTTATGAACCGTTTCCATTAACCGAGTTAGCAGAAGGCTACTTTATTGGTCGAAACGAGGGTTATGAATATGGTCAAATTGGGAGCTATATCTATAGGGAAGTACATTGCGAAGATATAGATCTCGTTAGATTGAATAAAGCTTTCTCTCGTCTAATCGTGAGACATGATATGTTAAGGGCGGTTGTGTTTGATGATGGCCAGCAACAAATCCTAAATGAAGTGCCACCTTATACCATCAAATTGGAGACGCTGAATGGGCTGAACGAAGTAGAGAAGCAGAAGAAACTTCTCGAGATTCGACGTGAAATGGAACAGAACAATTCTCAAAGCGGTCAGTGGCCTTTATTTGAAATTCGGGCCAGCACGTTTGAAAATAAGACGATTATCCATACTAAATTTGACTATCTGATCTTGGATGGAATGACAGATAAGATTTTAAACAGTGAGTGGATGTCCTTATATGAAAATTTAGATATGCAGCTTGATAAGCTAGAAATATCGTATCGCGATTATGTAACTACCCTAGTAGAATTTAAGCAAAGCAACCTTTATCAAAATGCGCGTAAATACTGGATGGATAAAATCCCGACCCTACCAGCAGCACCGCAATTACCAATACTGAAGATGAAGTCAAACGAGTCTAACAATCTGTTGGGTAAAGCAGGAGTGATTCGATCAGACTTGTGGAAGTTGCTTAAGAAACAAGCATCTCGTATTGGTGTGACGCCTTCTGGATTGCTTTTATCTGTATATGCCGAAATTATAGGAAGATGGAGTTCGAGCCAAAGATTTACATTAAATATGCCAATCTTTAGTCGTATTCCATTTCACAAGGATGTGAATAAACTAGTAGGCTCATTCACTTCAACCTTGTTATTAGAAGTTGATCTTACTTTAGGCAGAACTTTTAAGGAGCGGGCTATTTGCATTCAGGAACAGTTATTACGTGACTTAGATCATCGGTACTTTAACGGAACGTTAGTCATGAGGGAGATTAATAAATCGACGAATGCACTTACAGCTTCCATGCCCGTGGTTTTTACAGGGCTGTTTGTAGAAGGTGAGGATACAGATAGTCAGTGGCTGGGAACAGAAGTGTATCGCAGCAATCAATCCCCTCAAGTGTGGATGGACTTTCAAATTGATGAATTGTCTGATGGCTCGTTGCAATTTAACTGGGATTTCATGAGTGATGTTTTCCCTGAAAACATGCCAGAGCATATGTATCAAGCATTTTTGAAGGTGATCGATAGCTTGTGTGCGGATGAGCAAATGTGGGAAGCTACAAGTTTGATTCCGCTTCATGATTTGCAGGAAGAGCGAAGATTTCAAGATTACATTGTAAATAAGGGACTTAGCAGACTTCTCTACGATGGATTTGAGGAACAAGTTATTACGAGACCCGAACATGTGGCCATTGTGAGTGAGAATGATCACGTGTCGATCACGTATCGCGAATTAGACATACTTTCAAGTCATGTTGCTAAGTTATTGCAGGAACAAGTGTCGGATATGGATCGCCCCATTGCCGTATTGTTGGAAAAAGGTTGGATGCAAGTTGTCGCCGTCTTGGGTGTCCTTAGAGCTGGACTTGTTTACTTGCCTTTAGATGCTAGTTTGCCTGAAGCCCGAATCAGAACGATACTAGCCAATTCTAGTACGCAAACGATTCTTACACAGACTTCAATAGTAGAGCTTGTACATGCTTGCAGTGCTGAAGTGAGAGTCGTTGAACTCGATGCACTTGATATGCCTGCAAATAAGCGCTCTGATTATGAACGCCGTGTTCATCCACAAGGCTGGGCTTATATTATATATACCTCAGGTTCGACTGGAGAGCCTAAGGGAGTTTTGATCGACCATATAGGTGCAATGAATACGGTAACAGATATTAATAGCCGTTTTAATGTCACAAGTGATGATAGAATCGCCGCATTTTCATCGCTAGGATTTGATTTATCTGTTTATGATGTGTTCGGAGCTTTGGATGTTGGAGCAACCATTATCATTCCGAAAGTAATAACCGTTAAAGATTCTATCTTAATTGCAGCGTTTGTAGAAAGAGAGAAAATCTCAATATGGAATTCAGTTCCTTCGATGATGAGTATTTATATGGATTATATGGAAGAGCAGCATCCTCCAATAACAAACGAGCATATTCGCGTAATATTGCTTAGCGGAGATTGGATACCGCTTCAATTGCCTAACCGAATCAAGCAGTATGTACCGAATGCGAAGGTTATTAGCTTAGGCGGGGCCACTGAAGCTTCCATCTGGTCTATCTGTTACCCAATCCATAATGTCGAGAGTTATTGGAATAATATCCCTTACGGCAAGCCGTTAAATAATCAAATGTTGTATATATTAAATGACCGTTTGGAACTATGTCCGAATGGAGTTGTCGGACAAATATATATTGGTGGTGTCGGATTGGCAGTCGAATATTGGAAAGACTTCGATCGGACCCGTCAAAGTTTTATCATTCATCCTGAGACAAATGAAAGATTATACCGGACTGGAGATTTAGGAAGGTATTTACCAGATAACCATATTGATATTTTAGGCAGAATAGACAACCAAGTTAAAATCAGGGGATACAGAATTGAACTAGAGGAAATTACACAAACCTTAAATAAATGCCCTTGGATAAATCAAGCTGTCGTACTGAAAAAAGACCTGTCTACTAATGAAAGCCAATTAGTAGCGTTTGTAATATTAGAGGGTATCGTGAATTCTCATTTAGAGTCAGATTTAGTGGCACCTATCGTTAGAAACATTAGGGAATACACCAAAAAGTTACTTCCTGACTATATGGTTCCCGCACACTTCCTCCTAGTAAACGAGTTCCCTTACACTTCAAATGGGAAACTGGACAGAGCTGCTTTGTTAAGTAGGAGTTCGGCCAAACTGTACGTGGAGGTTGCGGCTACTGACGAACAAATAGAAAGTAGACAAGAGTCATTGTTTATCAAGGAAATATGGAAAAATACTTTAAAAATAGAGAACTTTAGTTTCAATGATAATTTTTTTGAACTCGGTGGGGATTCAGTATTAGCGATGCGTATTACTGCTGCAGTTCGTCAACGGTATAGTGTAACTATTTCTGTTCGTGCTTTTTTTGAGTTGCCAACGTTTAAACAGTTTGTTATCAAAGTCATCAATGAGATAGATGAGTGTAATAAAGACAATGTGTAGCTTGAACAAAAGAGAGGTTGGGTCAAATACTATCCATGAAGAGGTTTGATACTGATGCCGAATGATTCAGATCTTATAGACACGATACAAGGTTTAAAACAAGATGAGAAAGTCAACAAGCAATCAGGTGAATCTGCATCTACACAGTCAGCAGAAAAGCTTCCGCTATCATTTGCACAGGAAAGAATTTGGTTTATGGAGCAGCTACACCCAGAAACGCCGATATATAATGAGGGTTTCATCCTGCATTTAAACACTTTGTTGAACTTTAGCTATTTACAACAAAGTATTGTGTTGCTTGCGGAAAGGCACGAAAGTTTAAGAACCGTATTATACACGGAATCGGACAAAGTCTATCAACGTGTATTGGATTCACTGCCAATAGATATTCAACAGTTCGAACCATCATGGGACAATAAAGACGATCTTCAAAAAAAATTGAATGATATGGCTCGTGCGATGGCGCTTAAGCCCTTTAATTTATCCGAAGGCCCATTGTTTCGGGTCGGTTTTGTAAAAATCGCTGAACATGAGTCTGCTGTAATCGTTGCTATTCATCATATCATTAGTGATGCTCAGTCCATGTCTATGTTTTTCCAGGAATTGAGTGAGTTATATCTTTTATTAGTAGCTCAGAAGCGCTGTACGTTATCTACTGGTGGACCTACGTATTCGCAATATTCCATCTGGCAAAGAGAGTACATGCAAGATGACGGTTTTCAGTCGCAATTGAACTACTGGGTAGATGCACTACAAGATGCACCACCATTGTTGAATCTATCTGCAATCGGAACGAGGCCTAAAAATAGAACAAGTAAAGGTGCGAAGCAAGAGATCAAGATTCCGTCGCACATAGTTGCCAAAATTCAAAGCGTTTGCAAAGCGGCGATGGCGACACCATATATGGTGACGAAAAGTGCCTTAATTGCGCTATTGTACAGATATACAGGTCAAAAGGATATCGTTATAGGCTCTACTATGCTCAATCGCAATCATCCAGATACAGAACAAATTATTGGCTTATTTATGAATAATATTGCATTGCGCACAAGCATGTCTGATTATCAAACTTTCAGGTCTTTGCTGCATGATGTGAAAGAAACGATGTTATCCGCATATGAGCATAGCGAGTGCCCTTTTGAAAAAGTTGTTGAGGCAATTAACCCGACCAGAGATTTGAGTTATAGTCCAATTTTTCAAGTGCTATATACGTATTTAAATAATGAACCACAACATGATTTATTTCATGCAACGAACTGCACTGTAAGTAAAGTAGATACGGGAATCGTAAAATACGATTTATCGTTTACCATTGATCGTCGAGGCAATGAGCTAATTTTGGAATGTGAATACAGCTTTGATTTATTTACGAACGAGATTGTATCTCAAATGTTAAAGCATTATTGTATCTTGCTAAATTCGGGAATTTCTCATCTTGATATCCCTATTACTGAACTTGACATGCTTACACAGGACGAAAAAGTTCTGATGCTAGATGAGTGGAATGCAACCGATATGTCATTGCCGGAAAAATGTATCCATCAACTTATCGAAGCACAAGTTAATTTAACTCCTGACGCAATTGCAGTCGTATTTGAGGATCGTCAAGTTACTTACAAAGACTTAAACCATCGAGCGAATCAAATTGCTGTTGTATTGAGAAATTCAGGCGTGACATTAGATACGATAGTTGGTATTTATTTAGAACGTTCGGATGAGATGATCGCAGGGATGCTTGGGGTGCTAAAGGCGGGAGGAAAGTATCTCCCGCTTGATCCAACAATTCCAGTTCACCGTTTGAATGGTATGATTGAAGATTCGGGTCTTTCAGTAGTAGTTTCACAAACTGGGCTTAAGAAATTAGCGGTATCTCGTGAGCTGACCATTTTAAGCCTCGAAAATATTAACGAAGATGACGATTTCTGTGACCCCTCCAATAAAGTGTCGTTGAAAGACCAGGCTTATGTAATCTATACGTCTGGCTCAACTGGGCAGCCCAAAGGGGTGCAAATCAGTCACGGAAACATATTAAACTTTTTTGTCGCAATGCAACAAAAAATAAAGTGTGGTCCAAATGATACGGTGCTAGCGGTCACAAGTATTGGTTTCGATATCTCCATATTGGAGTTGCTATGGCCGTTGTCTCAAGGGGCAAAAGTCATAATTGCTTCAGATGAAGCGATGTTCAGGAAGGCAAATCGAATAGACGACACAGACAAAAAGAGTCCAATAGATTTTAGTCTATCCTTTTTTTCCTCTTTATCGAATTTGGGACAAGAACAATACAATTTGATTTTTGAAGCAACAAAATATGCGGATCAGAATAAGTTCACGGCAGTGTGGATGCCAGAACGTCATTTTGATGAGTTCGGGGGATTGTTTCCAAACCCATCGGTAGTAGGGGCAGCATTGGCAATGATTACGAATCGTATCAGCATTAGAGCAGGCAGTGTTGTATTACCCTTGCATCATCCGTTCAGGGTTGTTGAAGAATGGTCAGTTGTAGACAATATTTCAAATGGAAGAGTAGGGATTTCTTTTGCATCCGGTTGGCATCCTGATGATTTTGTCTTTAATCCAGACCATTTTCAGGATCGTGCGGATGTGTTGATTGATTATATCCCTCGTATTAAAAGTATATGGAGGGGAGAAGAATGGGATTGTATAAATGGTGAAGGCCGCAATGTCAGTTTGAAGGTGCAGCCTGTACCGATTCAGAAGGAATTGCCTGTATGGGTAACGACTAGCGGATCAGCGGATACGTATATACAAGCTGGGCGTATCGGAGCCAACGTATTGACGCATCTTATTGGACAATCGATCCAACAGCTCGAACATCATATTCAGTTGTATCATAAAGCTTTAATCGAACACGGGCATAATCCAAAAGATCATAAGATTTCATTAATGATGCACACATTTGTTGGTGAATCCAATGAGCAAGTTCGTGCTATAGCTTATGAACCTGTAAAGCGCTATTTGCAATCATCAGCAAATTTGATTAAAAAAATGGAACATGTAGCGTACTCCAATCCGTCAGGTGAAGAGATGGAGCAAATGAGATGGAACCGAGCTGCTGATGTTTATTTTGAACAGAATGGATTGCTTGGGGATGTTGCGCATTGCACTAACATTGTTCGCGAGCTTAAAGCAATTGGAGTTAATGAGATTTGTTGTTTGATTGACTTTGGAATTGAAAAAGAACAAATTATTGAACACTTGGAACATCTAAATCTGCTGCGGCAGAAATGCATCGTTCAAAAAGAACCTTATTCACTAGAGGAGCTCATTCACAAGCATGACGTAACAATCATGCAATGTACACCTTCTCTTATGGAAATCGTATTGTCCGGAATGAATCGATCCGTTAGTAGGTCTTCCTTAAAGACAGTTCTTTTGGGAGGAGAACGATTGAGTGTGCATCTCAAGGATCGTATATACGAAAGGTTTTCTACAATTAACGTCTACAATATGTATGGACCGACTGAAACGACTGTATGGTCCTCTGTACAAGCAATCGACAGCAAGGATAGTACAATCCTAGTTGGAAAGCCTGTTGCTAATACTCAATTCTACATTGTCGACAGTAACTTGAACCTACTTCCAATTGGTGTAGTTGGAGAGCTTTGTATTGGAGGAATGGGAGTCGCAACAGGGTATTTAAATAATATTGAATTAACGAACAGTAAATTTATCAATCTTAAGATGAATAATGAAGGATATACCAAGGTGTATAGAACGGGGGATCTCGCACGTTTTCATGCTTGTGGAAGTATTGAATTACTTGGCAGAAGTGATAATCAAGTGAAAATACGGGGTCACCGTATTGAATCTGGAGAGATTGAGAATGTGCTGCTTCGTTATGAGGCTATAGAAAAAGCTGTAGTTACGATTATATATGACGAACAGGAACAACCGATTTTATCTGCATTTATCGTCTTACAACAAGGTGATGCACGCAAGGACAAAAAAGAAATCATTGAGTTTCTGTCTGAAAGGCTGCCAGGAGCATTTGTTCCAACTCATCTGGTCTATGTGGATAAATTACCACTATTAAGTAGTGGAAAGATTGATATGGCTGCATTGAAAAAATGGGATTTTGCAGAAGAAATGGACTGCCTAAACAATAGGCCGAGAACGGCGACAGAGTCAAAACTGGAACAAATATGGTGTGAAATTTTAAATAGAAAGCAGTTGGATATATACGACAACTTCTTTATCATTGGCGGCCATTCCTTGTTGGCTATCCGATTAGTAAACCGCATCAATGAAGTTTTCAAAGTTGGTGTATCTATGAGAACTATTTTTGAAGCACCAACTATCGAGAAACAGGCAGCGTATATCTACAAATATCAATTGTCCGGTATCGATGTTGAAGTATTAAACAAACTGTTGAATAAATTAGAAGGCTAACAAAAGTTCTGAATACTGTCTTGACGAGGTGAGGATATGAGAGAGTCAGACAATCGGATTGATGAGCTTTCCGTAGAGCAGAGGGAGAAGTTAATTGAATTGCTGCGCTTGGAAATTGAGCAGGTGCAGCAAGATGAAATTAAATTAGATACTTTTATATCTGATGACGGGAAATATCCGCTGTCTTATGCACAACAAGGGATGTGGTTTGTTGAAAAATTAAATTTAGGCACTCCTATTTTTAATGATGCCTTGATTAGCGTACGGTTAAATGGCGAGCTGCAAATTGAAGCTTTAACAAAGGCTATACAATTGTTGATTGATCGTCAGCAAGTTTTAAGATTGAGATTCCATGAAGTGGATCATATCCCTTATCAGCAATATTTGGATGAAGTTAAATTTGAACTTCCAATCGTTGATCTTTCCCATCTGCACGGGGATCAACAGGAAACTATTAACCAATACGCCCTTGAGGAAGCTAACCAACCTTTTGATCTCGTTAACGATCCACCATTTCGGATTAAATTAATTAAAATTAGTGACCAGGAACATGTACTCTTTTATATCGTACATCATATTATTTCAGATGGTACTTCGACCGGAATCTTTATGCGAGAGTTAGCATCTGCATACAATGATTTTTGTTCAAACCAGACACCGGAATTGCCTGAACTGAAATTACGCTACACAGATTACTCCGTATGGGAGAGCAAGCGCATATCATCACCAAAACTCCAAAATCAGCTTCAATTTTGGAAAAATAAGCTGGCGAATATTCCTGACGCTATTTCATTTGCTGGCCATTCTGAGAATCGAATAACTGAAAATAGGAACGGCAAAAAAATATCCAAGGATATACCGTCAGATGTATACAATGCAATCTTGGAAATAAGCCAAAAGGAAAAAGTTACATTAAATGTTGCCGTATTAACTTTGGTTAACCTGTTAATTTACAAATATACAGGCACGACAGACATCGTATTGGGATCTCCAATAACTGCAAGAACAAATCAAAGTTTAGACCATATGATGGGTTGTTTTGTGAATACGACCCTATACCGAAGCGATTTATCTAGAAATCCTCCATTTTGCGAACTCATCCATCAAGTCCGGGATGGCTTCCTTGAAACATTGTCAAACCAGGATGTTCCTATAGAAGTGATAGCAAAAGAGTTTGGGCAATCCAGAGATTCAGCCTTGTTTAATGTAATGTATGGGATGCAACATGAACCATCGGATGTGCTTTTTAATGGCTTGAGTACGGAAGCAACGCTTATTTACAATGAAACGACCAAGTATGATTTAATATTCTCATTTGTCATAACAGATCAGTCCATGCGGTTATTAGTTCAATTTGCAACACCTCTATTCGCAGAGGATGAGATTGAGCGGTTAGTTGAATATTTTAATGCCTTAGTGATGAATGTATTACATCGTTATCATGATCCAATTGACGAATTGTCAATATTAAGCACGCAGGAAAAAAACAAACTGCTATTAGATTGGGGACAATCATCTCAACGTTTTAATGAAGAGCGATTACTGCATGAATGGTTTGAGCAACAGGTTGTACAAAGTCCGGATGCAACCGCTATCGTCTTAGGTGAGGCCTCTTTAACCTTTAAGCAATTGAATGAAAAAGCGAATCAGATTGCTCACTATTTAATAGAAAATGGCGTCAGTGTGGATACGAAAATCGGTTTATATATGCGAAAATCGTTAGATTATATTGTATGTATATTGGCTGTGCTAAAAGCAGGCGGAGCATATGTGCCTTTAGACACGAAGAATCCATGGAATCGCATTCAATCGATGATTGATATCGCTACAATTCGTATTGTAATCGTGAATGAGCAAGCAGTCATTGAAAACGCTAATCATGATCTGAAAGTCATGCAAATGAACGAGATTCATGCTCAGACTATGCATTTATCTAAACAAAATCCTGAATCTGTGGGTAATATCGATCATACGGCATACGTCGTGTTTACGTCCGGATCAACGGGAGCCCCAAAAGGGGTGGAAATTACACACGGTAATATCACTAACTATGTAAGATCTGCCGTTCAATTTTTTGGTATGCATACCGGTCATCATCACATTTTACTGCAAGCATTAACAACGGACTTTTGCAAAACGGCGCTATATGGCTCTTTACTATCTGGTGGTTGCCTGCATCTTATCCTGGAAGATGATGCTTTGGATGCGAAGAAGCTGGCTAGCTATATTTCTAGTTATCATATTGACTGGATGAAAATAACTCCTTCTCATTTGCGCGCATTAGAACATAATATGGACATAGTTGAGCTGCTTCCAAAGCATGGATTAATATTCGGGGGAGAAGCTTCTTCTTGGGAGTACGTGCGCAATATTCATAAGAAGGCTCAAACATGCAGCATATATAATCACTATGGTCCATCTGAAACAACAGTTGGAGTGCTTATGTATAAAGTTACGTTGGAAGATGCAGGACGCAACTATGGCAATACTCCTTTAGGGACACCAGTGGGCAATTCGAAGTTGTATGTGTTAGATGACAACATGCAACCAGTACCGATTGGAATTGCAGGCACACTGTATGTAGAAGGTAAAGGAGTTGCCAGAGGCTATATCAATGCAAAGGATCTTACAGAACAAAGATTTAAACATGTTCACTTTGATGCTTTGAATACATCAAAACGTCTATATAACACCGGCGATATCGTTAAATACTTGCCTGATGGAAATCTAGAGTTTATAGGAAGATCCGACGATCAGCTTAAGATACGCGGTTATCGTGTAGAGCCAGATGAAATCAAACACGAATTAATGAAGCAGTCTTTTGTTCATGAAGCTGTTATTTTTGCTAAATCAAAGGATAACTATGAGCATGAGCTAACAGCTTTTATTGTTCCACAGCAAGATTGCGATCTGCCAGAGAAGTTGATAAGAGAACAAGTTCGTAGTTGTTTAACGAGAGCATTTTCAGATTATATGATTCCCAAACATATTATTGTACTAGCTTCGATTCCCCTTACGGCATCCGGAAAAATCGATCGAAATGTATTGAACCTCACTTTAGAAAACATACAGCACAGTTATCAGAAAACAGACAGTGTGGACCAATTACCGGAATTCAATTATTCCGAGAGAACAAATATAATCGAAATATTATGCGGTTTATATGAAGAGATTATTGGACTCAAGAATATAAAGGGTAAAGATCACTTTTTTAAGTTGGGAGGCCATTCTCTACTCGTTACTAAATTGGTTTCACGAATTCGTAAGACGCTCAAAACAAAGGTCGGGTTACGAACCATATTTAAATATCCAGTCGTAGACGAGTTAGCTGATGAAATTATTCGCATCAATCGGGCTGCTAAACCAGTCTCTTTGCAAGCGATCCAGAAGGTTCAACATCATAATATGATGGAAATGTCTTTTGCTCAAGAACGAGTATGGTTTCTGCATCAGTTAAGTCCGAAAAGTTGCTTCTATAACCTCCCGATAGTTGTTCAAATAGAGGGGGAACTCCAAATCGATGCATTGCAATGGAGTATCAATCAGGTTGTAGAAAGACATGAGGCTTTGCGTACAGTATTTCCTATTAGTAATGAAAAAGCAGTGCAAAGCGTAAAAGATATCACTATTGATATCAAGCACGTTCAATTAGAAGGCTCAGCGGATTCTGTTCGAACAGGCGATGTTCAAAATCTAGTAGAACAAGAAATTCAACTTCCATTCTCCTTGGAAGATGGTCCTCTAATAAGAATTACTTTGATAAAAACAGACGAAAACAAGTTTGTGTTGTGTGTAGTCATGCATCATATCATTGCAGATGGTTGGTCAATCTCTTTGTTATTAGAAGAGTTAGAGCGTTACTATACGGCTTATATAGAACAAGAAGATATCGAGTTAGATAGTCCACTTCAGTATGCTGATTATAGCCTGTGGCAGAGACAGTGGATGGATAGTGGTGAAATGAAATCGCAACTAGATTATTGGAAGGCACAACTGAGGGATGCGCCTTCCGTTCTCGAGTTACCCACAGATCGTCAAAGACAACCATTTCCAAGCTTCCGAGGAGGAACAAAGCGACTAGATTTTCCTGTCGAGCTTGCACAAAGTGTAAAAGAAATGAGTCGAGCTCATGGTGTCTCCAATTTCATCACTTTGTTATCCGCATTCCATGTGTTGCTGTACAGCTACTCTAAGCAATCCGATATTTTAGTCGGTGTTCCTGTTTCGGGACGAGATAATCAAGAACTGAATTCGATATTTGGTTTCTTTGTTAACACAATTGTTATTCGTTCAACATGCGCATCTCATACCCCGTTCACATCTTTGTTAAATGACATTAGAGCGACTACACTTGATGCATTTCAAAATCAGGATTATCCGTTTGAAAAAATTGTCGCAGCAATTTGTCCAGAGCGGAGCTCAAGTCATAATGCGTTATACCAAGTTGCGTTTACGTATCAGAATGATCAAGTGGCGAACTTTAAGCTTGGAGAGCTTGCGGTTCAACCATTTATGTATGAATGGTCGACATCCAAGGTTGATTTAACCTTGCTTATTATTGAATCTTCCGATAGCAAATTGTCTGCCGTCATTGAATATAGTACAGATTTGTATGAAGCAGATAGTATCGTAAGAATGTTACATAATTACATTTCTTTACTCGGGGACATTGTGAAATACCCAGAAAATCCACTATCACAAATATCAATACTGTCAGAACATGAACAGCAAACATTGGATAAATGGCGTTCAGGAGTCACTAAGCAGCCAGACAAGGAACATACTATTCATGGGTTGTTCGAGCAGCAAGCTGAAAATTATCCGGACAGCATTGCACTTACATTTAAAGAGCAACAAATGACTTATAAAGAGTTAAACGATACGGCAAATCGAATTGCTCGTCAATTACAACAAAATCATATTAAGCGAGGCAGTTATGTTGGTCTTTGTGTGAATCGCTCGATTGAGATGATAGTAGGCATGTTAGCTGTTCTGAAATGCGGTGCAGCTTACGTACCGTTAGATCCATTGCAACCATCGGATCGTCTGACGACAATCATTGAAAATGCAAACTTAGACTGTCTAGTGACCGATCATGCTTCATTTGGATTGTTGCATATTCCGAGTCAGGTTCCATTGATGTATTTAGACGACATTGATCGGATCGGTATTCAATTGGAAGGGAATCTGGACGCTCTGGTTACAGGTATCGATTCTGCTTATATCATCTATACTTCGGGTTCAACTGGGGTTCCAAATGGAGTATTAGTGAATCATAGTAACGTGATTAATGTTACCTTAGCAGCTATCGAAGAATTTGGAATTCAGCATAACAGTCGCGTTTGTCAATTTGCAACGATAAGCTTTGATGCCTCCGTATATCAAATTTTCTCTGCTTTGTTATCTGGTGCTACGTTATGTATCGTATCTAGAGAAGAGCAGATTATGATTTCTGATCTCAAAGAGATGATTTGTAAAAATGAAGTGGAATTTGGTGATTTGCCTCCAATTATTTTGGAAATGTTGGAGCCAGAGGATGTTCCGTCACTTCGAACGATAGCAACAGGTGGGGAAAGATGCCAACATAAACTTGCTGTTAAGTGGAGCAACAACCGTACATTTTACAATGTGTATGGACCAACTGAGACAACAGTTGCAAGCATTTGGTTTGGTATGAAAAATGTGCAACAGGACAACCATAACAGCGTTCCGATAGGCCGTCCGATAGCGAACACAGATGTATATATTTTAGATGATGAGTTCAACCCTGTTCCAATAGGAGCTCAAGGAGAAATTTATATTGCGGGACATGGTGTAGCCATGGGGTACCACTTAAATCCAAGTTTAACTGCTGCTCGATTTGTTCCTAATCCATTCAGCTTACATGGAGAACGTATGTACAAGACAGGGGATAAAGGGAGATATCTTGTGGATGGCAACATCGAGCATCTTGGCCGCAATGATCTTCAAGTAAAGATTCGCGGGTTCCGCATTGAATTAGAAGAGATTGAAATAGCTTTACACTCTCACGACAGTATAAAAGAGTGTGTGGCATCTATAGTAGATAATCAGCAGAATCAGAAGCATATTCTGGCTCATGTTGTGCTCCAGGAGGGAGCTTCATATGAGGAAGCGGAGATAGTATCGTTCTTGCGTTTAAAGTTGCCTGATTATATGGTGCCTACATCTATTATCGAAATCGCTTCGATTCCACGGCTTCCGAACTTGAAAGTTGATAGAAAAAAATTAAGCAGCTATCCAAAGCTTAATCAACGTGAAAAAAAGAAAACAGTTGCTTTATCTCCAGAAGAAATTCAGGTTTCGCAAATATGGGGATCCATTTTAAATATTGCGCCTGAAAGCATCGGTATTTACGATAATTTCTTCAAGCTGGGAGGTCATTCTTTATTAGCGACAATGATGTTGTCCAGATTAAATGAGAAATTTAACGTGAATATACCGTTGCATGAAGTATTCCAATCTTTAACGATTCACTTTTTAATTCAAACGATTGTAAATCATAAGTTTTCAGATATTTCAGATGAAGAATTACTCCTGTTAATGAATGAAATCGAAGGAATTGAAACGTAAGTTCGGAGTGGTGGAGGGATTGAATTGGAAAGAGATCAACTGGACTACATATTAATTGGATATAATGAGCCCTCATTTTCATCATATGAGCAAATGTTATCGAATTATGGGAAAGATTCCGAGGCATACCGTGATCTGAAATTTAGCTTTGTAGAGGTAGATGGACAAAAGTTGAATTACATTGATCTGATGAATTATGTCTATAAACAAGCATTTCCGAATTCTGCTCAGAAACGTGACATGTTTGTATCGGGGGAGATTCCGAACTTAGCCGCCGTTTATTTGTCGAATCATTTATATAACAAAGGGGTAAAAGGACGCCATGTTAATTTGTTCCAATATGAGAAAGATAAATTGATTCAATATTTGTCAATGAATCCCTTAGTTATTGGAATTACGACTACATTTTATGTACTCAATTTTCCTGTCATTGAGATGGTTAACTTCATTCGTGAGCATAATCAGAATGTCAAAATTGTTGTGGGTGGGCCCCTCATTCTTAATCATTTTCGAAATTATGATAAGGAAGGTTTTGAGATAGCGCTTGAAGATATCGGTGCAGATATTTACGTGGTGGAATCGCAAGGTGAATTAACACTGACAAAAGTTATAGGATGCTTAAAAGAAAAGGGCAATCTTAGTAGTGTGCCGAATCTTGCTTTTTTTGAAAATGGGGACTTGATAACGACCCATGTCGAACCCGAGAGCAACAACTTAGATGAAAACTATATTAATTGGATGAACTTTCAAGAGGAAAGTCTCGGACATACGATTCAAACGAGGACTGCTAGAAGTTGTGCCTTTAACTGTGCTTTTTGTAATTACCCGACTAGAGCGGGAAAGTTGACACTAACAGATATAACAACAGTCGAGTTAGAACTGGATTCTATTAAAAAGTTAGGCAACGTATCGAATGTGGTATTTATTGACGACACTTTCAATGTGCCGATTGAAAGATTCAAAGAAATATGCCGGCTGATGATAAGAAAGCAATATAACTTTAATTGGTTCTCCTATTTCCGATGCGCAAATGCGGATGAAGAAGCTATTGAGTTAATGGCTGAAAGTGGTTGTAAAGGTGTGTTTCTAGGTATCGAATCAGGGGCACCGTCGATTCTGAAAAATATGAATAAAGCAGCCACGATAGAGAAGTACAGCCAAGGAATTAAAACTTTGAAAAAACACGGGATTCTTACATTTGGCTCATTTATCGCTGGATTTCCCGGAGAATCAGAAGAAACGCTGCTTGAAACAACAAATTTTATTAAAGAAACCAAAATGGACTATTTTAGGGCGCAATTGTGGTATTGCGAAAAAGGTACAAAAATTGATGCCCAACGCGAGAAATATGATATTTCAGGAGAAGGATTTGTTTGGCGGCATGCGACACTTAATAGTGGGCAGGCGATGGATTACCTTGAAAGATTGCAGCAAGAAATCGAGGATTCACAATGGCTGCCGCAATGGTCGTTTGATTTTTGGATAATCCCTTATTTGTTAGGCAAAGGGGTAACTTTAGAACAATTCAAAGCATTTATGATTGGTGCGAACAGCCTCATGTCCTTGAATTTCGTAGATTTGAACAAGGAGGTGCGAATCGAAATCGAACGTAAACAGATGTCTACTCTGATCAAAGAAATGGCGGCTTGGAAAGTTATTTGAAAATAAATATACAGAAGGGTGATTTTACATGATTATTACAAAAGTTTTGATGTGCAAGCCAACGTATTTTGATATTGAATACTCAATCAATCCGTATATGGATGTAAACAATAAGGTAAACAAAGAGAAGGCAGAGGAACAGTGGAATTATGCTTATCGTGTATTAGAGAGCCTTGGAATAGAGATCGTGCTGCTAGATCCTGCTGAGGGTTGTCCTGATATGACCTTTATTGGTGATGCTGGTATCGTATGCGACAACAAATTTTTAGCAAGTAATTTCCGTCATGCAGAAAGAGCAGTTGAAGTGCCGCACTATATGGAATGGATGTATAAGAATGGATTGGAATGTCACACAATCCCAGATAATATTGCATTTGAAGGATTGGGAGATGTTGTTTGGTTTAATAAAGAAGTGCTATACGGTTACGGTCAACGTTCTTCTAAGGAAGCGCTAGACTATGTGCTTAAAGTATATCCTGATCTTAACTTACGAGGGGTGTTGCATTTAAAGGACGATGGTTTTTACCATTTGGGCCTTGCAATTGCCTTAATTGATGAAAATACAGTGCTCTATTACCCTTCTGCATTTACTGATGAGAGTTTAGAGTATTTGCGCCAAACGTACGAGAGAAGAATTGAATGCACCGAACAGGATGCAAAAGAATTCTTTGTATGTAACAACATTCCGATAGGCAACAAATTGATTATGGATAACTGTACGACGGAGCTGGAAGAAAAGCTGAATCATTATGGTTACGAGGTTATTAAAACCGACATGAGTGAGTTCAAAAAGAGTGGCGGAAGTGTACGTTGTTTAATCTTATCTCTCTAAAAAGGTGGTATGACAAAAATGTATATTTTAGGTATAAATTGTGTATATCATGAATCATCAGCTGCTATTTTGAAAGATGGACGTTTGATTGCAGCTGTTGAAGAAGAACGATTCAACCGAGTTAAGCACGGAAAGCCTGCCGAGATCGATAATCCAGATGTATTACCGATTCAAGCTATTGAATATTGCTTGGAGCAAGCAGGCATTAAAATCGATGAAGTAGAGTGGGTAGCTTGCTCATTTTTGCCGGAAAATAGATTGGACAATGCCAAGCATGCGGATTTTGTTGAAGCTGGCGGGTGGGGTAGCGAAGATGGTGAAAAATTTTTTTACGATAAAATAAATCAAATACCTGATAAGCTCATGCAAATGGGCTTTCATGGTGAATTTAAATGGATCTCACATCATTTAAGTCATGCTGCATCGAGTTACTATGGTTCACCATTTGAAGAGGCCGCAATTCTAGTAGTAGATGGAATCGGAGAAAGTGCCTCTACGATGTTTGCAATAGGAAAAGGCGAACGTTTGCTAGTTAAAGAAGAAATCAATTATCCGAATTCAATTGGTTTTCTATGGGAAAAAATGTGCAAATATTTAGGGTTTTCAGAGTATGATGCATGCAAACTCATGGGGTTGGCAACGTATGGACGTGCTGATGATAAAATTATTGCTGCCTTAAACAAGATTGTTCATATATTGCCGGATGGGAAATTTTCTATTGATAATAACATCATGAAATTCCGCATAGAAGATTACTCTGAGCTAGAGAATTCATTTAACACAAAACGTCGTGGGGCGAACGAGCAAGTAACGGCTGTACATCAAAATATTGCATATGCATTGCAAAAAGTGACCGAAAAAATATTACTGCATATGATTCGATATTTTAAAATTAGCACTGGTATGGACAACTTATGTTTAGCTGGAGGCGTTGCCCTTAATTGCGTGGCGAATGGATCGATTGTTGAAGAAGGTTTATACGCTGATTTATATATTCATATGGCTGCACATGATGCTGGAACTGCTGTTGGTGCTGCCCAATTAGTTTGGCACGAACATTTAAATCACACGCCTAGATTTGAAATTACACATCCTTACTATGGACCAAGTTTTAGTGATACTCAATATGAGCTGGCTCTGCAGCAAGCTGGCTTGACTTATGAGCGAAAGGATTCGATCGAGAAATATGTTGCTCAGTTATTATGTGAGCAGAAGATTATAGGCTGGTTCCAAGGAGCTATGGAGTTTGGGCCGAGAGCGCTTGGGAACCGTAGTTTGATAGCAGATCCAAGAAGCCCGGAAATGAGAGATAAGATAAATCTTATTGTTAAACATAGGGAAGACTTCAGACCTTTTGCCCCAAGTATACTAGCTGATCAATTGCATGAGTGGTACGAAGTTTCTCATGCATGCAGTGCATCTGACTTTATGTTGGTCAATTATAGCTCTAAATATCCAGAAAAAACTCCGGCTATCGTTCATATTGACGGAACTAGCAGAGTGCAAACCGTTAAACCTGAAATAAACAAACGATACTATCAATTAATTCATGAGTTTGCTCTATTAACAGGAGTTCCAATGATACTTAACACATCGTTCAATGATAATGAACCGATTGTTTGTACACCTCAAAATGCAGTTAATACGTTCTTAAAATCCAACATAGATTGTTTAGTAATGGGTGACTTTGTTGCATTTAAGTAGCAATGATTGGAGGTGACGAATTCGGATGTCTTCAAAATTGGGTGATTTGTCCTATGAAAAGCGCTCGTTATTGTTACAGCGATTACTTAAGAAAGAGAGCAATAAAGAGCACATTCATAATGAACAAAAGTCGTCACTAATTAAAAACATGAATGATGATTCTCAACAGCTGCCTCTTTCATTTGCACAAAAGAGATTGTGGTTTGTCAATCAATTAAATCCTGATCATTCATTTTATAATATTCCTTTTGTTTTAAGGTTAATAGGGAGTTTTCACTATCCTTGTTTTGTTATGGCTTTAAATGAAATTGTGAAGCGCCATGATAGTTTACGAACTCGAATTGTAGCTAAAGATGGAATTCCTATGCAAGTCCGAGATCGTTATTGCCCTTTTGAGGTTGAATTAATCGATTTATCTGCTAGCGAATCCGAAACCATTCTCCAACAAGCTGATTCCATTTTAGAGCAGAAAGCGAGAACTCCTTTCGACCTAAGTGAAGATGTGCCTGTTCGATTTTGCATCCTAAAGTTAAAGGAACAAGAGCACATTTTCCTTGCTAGTTTCCATCACATTGCCGTTGATGGTTGGTCGATCGGTGTTTTTATGAAGGAATTAACTGATTTTTATAATAGCTCTGTCTCAGGTTCTTCATTGGAACGAGAACTTCCATTTCAGTATGCTGATTTTTCAACATGGCAGACAGAGTGGCTAACGGGTGAGCAGATTACAAGTGGGCTGAACTATTGGAAGCAGCAACTACTGGGAGTAGAATCGCTCTCACTACCGACAGACTACACAAGACCTGTGGTTCCCTCTTATAGAGGAGATACGGTTAGGTATACCTTGCCGAATGCCATTTCGAAAATGGTCAATTTGTATGCAGAAGAACACAATTACACGTTGTTTATGTCTTATTTAAGTGTGCTTAAAGTGTTGCTTAGCCGGTATTCGGGACAGGATGATATAACAATCGGCACTCCAATTGCTAATCGCAATAAGACAGAGACAAAAGGAATCATCGGTTTTTTTGCTAATACAATCGTCATTCGAAGTCATTTGGCAGGGGAGCTGTCATTCCGCAGTCTTCTTGATCAAATAAGGGAGACTTCATTAAAAGCTTATGAAAATCAAGACGTCCCTTTTGAAAAAATTGTAGAAGAAATACATCCAGACCGTAACAGCAACTTAAATCCATTATTCCAAGTCATGTTTATTTTTCAATCGTCGGATAATGAACACATTCATATGCAGGACCTTCAAATCGCTCCGATGCAATTAGATACGCAAACTTCTAAATTTGACATCACTTTTACCGTGCAAAAAGCGATGGACGAGCACCAGATTCATATTCAATACAACACAGATATATTCAAAGCAAGTACGATTGAGAGAATGATTCAACATTATGAGTTGCTCCTTACGCAATTGTTCCAAGCTCCAGAGGCACCTATGGCCCAATTTTCGATGCTTACAGAAGCAGAGCTGCTCCAATTAAAGCAGTGGGGAATGAATCAGCCTGTTGTAGCGATGACTAAATGTGTACATGATTTAATATCATGTATACATTATAGTGAATCGATTGCCATTGTTCACGGCGAGGTAGCACTAACTTATAAAGAAATTTATAATTATTCGAATCAGTTTGCCCATTATATTAGTTCGTTTATTTGTGAAAGAAACCAGCTAATTGGCATATTAATGGATAGATCTGTAGAAATGATTGTGGCTTTGTTGGGAATTTTAAAAGCAGGCTGTGCTTATGTACCAATTGATCCGGGATACCCTACAGAGCGCTTAGAATATATGATATCGGAATCTAATATTCAACTGATTGTTACGAATCTAGATGTTCCAAACATCATTCCTTCATATAAAAATCAAGTTGTCCCATTTAATCATCTAGATGTTCTACAGCATTTGAGAGTGGACAAGTATGAAACGGATGTATTGCCGGAAGATTTAGCCTATGTAATTTATACGTCTGGCTCAACAGGCAAACCTAAAGGAATTGCAATGCCTCACCAAGTACTTGTGAACTTGCTAGAATGGCACAAGGAGCATCCTACTTTAGGTGAGCCGTGTCGAACACTCCAGTTTACGACGATTAGTTTTGATGTTGCCTTCCAAGAAATATTTAGCACCCTATATTTAGGGGGGACATTAATATTAATTCGCAACGAAGACAGAGATGATTTCTCTGTGCTTGCTGATATAATCATATCGAAGCGTGTTGAGCGAATATTTATGCCGTTCGTCGCTTTGAATCAGCTGGCGGAAACTTGTGTATTAGAACGTAAAGAGCGATTTAGCTTGAAAAATGTAGTTACTGCAGGAGAGCAATTACTCATTAATCAAAAAATTCGTCAATTTTTTCACAATATTCCTAATTGCACATTGCATAATCACTACGGCCCATCAGAGACACACGTCGTTACCGAATATATGATGCCCCAACTGACTCAGGAGTGGGAGGATATTCCACCTATCGGGGCATCCATAAATAATGTTGGTCTATACGTGCTGGATAAATATCAGCATATGGTACCAATTGGTGTGAAAGGCGAGCTTTACGTAGCTGGTCAAGCAGTTTCTAACGGATACATGAATCGGGAAGATTTAACGCGAGATAGTTTTGTTCAGTTGCCAATTGCGCCAGAGCAATCGATATTGTATAAAACGGGTGATATGGTTTCGTTTAGAGAAGATGGTAATTTAAATTACTATGGTAGATTGGACAAGCAAGTGAAAATCCGAGGTTATCGAATCGAACTTTCTGAGATCGAATCGGTCATTATGTCCCATCGTGCGATTCAAGATGTATTTGTCTTAGTTCAGGAGAGAAAGTATATAAAGTTTTTGGTAGCTTATTATACGATTAGACCAGCGAACAGTTTGACCATTGAAGAACTAAAGGGATACGTAGCAACCCTACTTCCACGTTATATGATCCCTAGCTTTTGGTCTGAATTGCAAGAGATCCCTTTACTTCCTAATGGAAAAGTCAATCGTGCAGCACTTCCTGATCCAGAACGCTCATTTGAGTGTGTAGAAGCGGATGACGAACCGCAAACAGAGCTAGAAAAAACTATGGCACAAATTTGGTGTGAAGTATTGGGATTAGTACGTTTAGGAGTAAACCAATCCTTTTTTGATGTGGGCGGACATTCTCTTCTTGCTACGCAAGTTATTTCTCGTATACGTTCACAATTAAATATGGAGCTTCCCTTAAGGATATTATTTGAGCACCATACCATTAAAGAACTGTCTCATTATATTTCAAATCATGTAAACGACTTTTCTCATAGACCAATAGTACAAATTGGTATGGGAGATGAGAGAGTGGTAACGGGGCCGTTATCTTTTTCTCAAAAAAGATTATGGTACATTGAACACATGGAACTCACAGCATCACCGAACAATATTCCTCTTGTTCTACATATGAAAGGAACGCTCCTTACTAACGAGTTAGAAAAATCGATACAATGTTTGGTGAAACGTCATGATTTGTTGAGAACAACATTTCATATCCAAGGTGATGGGCAACCAGAGCAGGTCATTCATCCAGTGATGAATGACAAGCTTAAGCTCATTCTCATTAATGGTGAAGGCAAGCGTAATATCAAGAACATTATTCAGGAGCTCTTACAGCATAAGTTTGACCTATCGATAGGTCCACTGATTCGGTTTCATCTTATCTACTTAGGCCTAGAAGAATGGATTTTCCTTATTAATATGCATCATATTATTTCGGATGGATGGTCTATTTCCATCTTGTTAAAAGAATTAACTGAGCTGTACAACGCATATGTACACAGTAGGGAAGCACAGCTAGAGCAATTGCCTTTCCGTTATTTAGATTATTGCTATTGGCAAAACGAGCATTTGATAAAGGAACAGAAATATGAGCAGCAACTCAATTATTGGACAAACAAGTTATCTGGGGAACTGCATGTACTCAATCTAGAGACAGATAAGCAGCGCCCGACGACACTTACATCGCGTGGAAAGGTTCAACAGTTTTCAGTTGATCCAAAAGTATACGACTTAATTCAAACTACAGTGAAGCAGACTGGATTAACTCCATTTATGATTGTACTCTCCTCATTTAAAGTTTTACTGCATCGCTATACAGGACAGAGCGATATTATTGTGGGCACACCAATCGCTGGGCGATCAACCGAAGACCTAGAGAAAGTACTCGGCTTTTTCGTAAACACACTCGTATTAAGAACAACCATCACACACGATATGACCTTCTTAGATGTTTTAGAGCAGGTAAAGCAAACGTCGCTGGAGGCATACTCGAATCAAGATGTGCCATTTGACAAAATTGTTGAGAAAGTTAGACCAATACATGATGTAAGCAGATTTCCGTTATTTCAGGTTATGTTTAGCTTTAACAACACTCCAGCAGCTGATATTAAACTTGAAAATGTGCAAGTGGAGCCTTATGAATTTGATGTGCTCGGATCCAAGTTCGATCTGACTGTTACGATACAGTTAGATAAAGATGGTCTCATTGGGGTTATGCGTTACAACAGCGATATTTTCGATGACCATTATATTGAACAATTTATTGCTCATTTTCAACATCTATTGAGCAGTTCTTTACAGCACAATACGAGCAGGATTTCAGAACTTTCGTTAATGTCTAGGGAGGAAGAGAACTGCCTTATTGAGTTAAGTCGTAACGAAGCTACAACGGAAATTTGCACATTTATTAAATCTTTCGAAGAGCGAGTGAAGGTTTCACCGAAATCCATCGCTGTTATATATGGCGACAACTGCATTACTTATGATGAGCTGAATAAAAGCGCCAACCAAATTGCGAATTGCTTAATTATGAAGGGCGTTAAAGCGGAAGGTATAATAGGAGTACATCTAGATTTATCTATAGAGCTGGTATCTACTCTTATTGGAATTATCAAAGCAGGCGCTGCCTATGTAGTCGTTAATCCATCGTGGCCAGCAGGCAGAATCATGGAAATTGCCCATGATACAGGTATGAAATTAATAATTACTTGCTCGAATTTGCATGCCATTTTTAACGAAACTATAGAGCATATTTTGCTTGATAGTTACAAAACGATGATTACGTTGTACAGTGATGCTAATCCTAAACTGCATATAGATTCCAAAAGTTTGGCATGTGTCGCTTATTCATTTCACTCGCTGGATCAAACGAAAGCAATTCAGGTGGATCATGGTCAGCTAATGAATTATTGCACGAGCACGATTACTGGAGTAGGTTTAAGTCCAGAAGAACATTATGTTGTAAAACACCCAGGTGCAGAAAGCATTATTCAATCCTTGATGTTTCCTGCTCTGATGAGCGGTGGCCAAATTCATCTCTCTAATACTTATTCGTTTAGAACTGCCGATATAGATTGGCTAAAAATGAGTCCATCACTTCTGGCTGAAGAGGTAAATAGGGGTGGCTTTATAATGCCACGTCAAGGATTCATTTTAAGCGGTGAGCTTGTACACACGGAACTCATCTTAAAAATAAAAAATATGATTTCAGGGTTAAAATTAGTTGTCGAATATAGGAAGACAGAGGTGCCTACGGCGTTATTTCACCATGTATCTGTAAGTGAAGAAGCATATTCTGCTCTGTTGCCTTTGGGAAAACCGCCGCTAAACGTAGAAATTTATGTGCTAGGTACAAATATGGAGCCAGTGCCCCGAGGGGTAATCGGAGAGATGTACATTGGTGGTTCTGGCGTTGGACGAGGATATTTAAACCAACCTAGATTAACGGCAGAATGTTTTGTTCCGAATCCGTATGCATTAGAAAATGGAAGTAAGCTATATAAAACAGGGGATCTTGTGCGTTTGAGTAGCGATGGCTTGCTCCAATACAAGGGGAGAAAAAATGAGATATACTCCTTATACGGATATCAGTTGGACATTTATGCAATCGAGAATGTATTAATAAGTCATCCTCATATCATAAATGCTAAAATAATTGTTAGCAATGAAGATCAATTAAACGAAGTGTGTGCGTACATCTTACCTATGAACATTTATCCATTGTCAATTGCTGATCTATTCAGCTGGCTAAAAGGGCGATTGCCGATTTACATGATTCCTCATTCCATATCAATAGTTCCGTCCTTTCCCTATACAGAGGATGGAATAGTAGACACTTCTTTGTTAGATACATTATACGGATCATACTATGATGAAACTTTGCTGCCACAGGTTGCTAGAGATAACATCGAATTAAGATTAAGTATGATATGGGAAAAGCTGATTCAAGTCGATCATGTGAGTGTGAATAGCAATTTTTTTAGTATAGGAGGGCATTCCTTACTTTTAATACAATTGATCTCAGAAATTAGAAATGAATTCAATGTGGAAATACCACCTGCATCTTTACTTCAAGAATGTACAATTTCACATCTTGCTGACGTAATACGGTCAAAAGGCACGGTAAAACACTCATTTTTAGTTCCATTAAATCAACAGGTTAACAGTCCAAAACTGTTTGTTATCCACCCTGTGAGCGGAATGGTGTACACGTATCAGCACTTAGCTAAGTGCTTAGATGGGATATCAGTTATAGGTATTCAAGCGCAAGGAGTTATGGATGCGCTAAACCCGATAGATAACATCAAAGAAATGGCTAGAAAATATGTAATTGCGATAAGAGATAGTCAAGCTAAAGGCCCTTATTATCTCGCGGGCTGGTCTATAGGCGGTATGATTGCGTTCGAAGTTGCACAGCAAATGAAAGCTATTGGTGAGGATATTCAACTGCTCGCGTTATTTGATACGTATTATTTTAAAAATGTTTGCCATAAAGCCTTTTCTGAGAGCCAGTTGATTCATAAATTTATTATGGAAACGATATCTAATTTTGGACAGGAGAATAATTTAGAGTGGATTGATTCAGTGAATGATTCGAACTATACCTTGTCAACTCTATTAGAACTTGCGAAAAGTAAAGGAATTATTCCATACTCCTTTTCCTATTCAGGCATGGAAAGTTTATTCCATGTTTACAAGTCAAATGTACTGGCAAATCAAAATTATGAACCAGAGTATCTTGAGCAGGAGTTGATGATGTTCAAGGCAGTTCCTAAGCATGTAGGCGATCAACGAATCTCACTATATAATTGGAACAGCATTGTTTCAAAACTAGAGGTTATCTCAGTAGCAGGTGATCACTACTCGATGTTCAATGAAGAAAATAGTCGAATCATTGCACAACACATTTTAAAAAGATTGAATATTTTACATTCTTATACACTTTAATTATAACATAGCTTGTTATGTACGGAATTCAAAATTAAGCTTTTCAAGGGTTCATTTAATCGGTGGACTGAAAACGAATTGTGCTATTTATTCTCAAAGGTATGATACCCCCATTTTCAACTGGAAGCACAACATAAGACACGAATGCAAAGGATATGCCCTGATGATTCGAAGGATGGTGGGTAATGATGAACCAAAAGAGTCGAGTTCGGGAAGGATCCGAATTCGACTCTTCACGATGGCAGTTCCGCCAATCGAATAGCTTACTTGTGTAAGGTGACAGAAGTAACACCCCCATATTCATGAATATGTAATATTTGTAAGATCGCATCATTACATCCGATTTTGAGCGAAAAGGAGCAACGTTGATATCCCTATACAAAGACGAATCGGAACATGGCAAAGCTCGAGTGTCGAAATAGGGAATACTATGTTATAATATACATGTAAGCGGATACATGATTTCCTGCTTCCATCTCTCCACATTCAAGGAAGCAGAAAGGTGGGATCTGATATGTGTTGGCTGACACAATGGCTGAAGCGGAACAAGAAGGATTCTTTTCCAGCAGTGGACAAGGAGCATGTGACGTTGGCAGATGTCCGCAGGGCGGTGCTTCAATACGAGAAGGATATGCCGAATGAAATTAAACGCACATCCCTCATGTTAAGCGATCAAAGTATTGATTTGAAGCGGCTGCGCCGTTACTTGGGTGGATTATCGGATCAGAAATTTTATATGTCCCAATATACGTACGAAATTTTTGAAGAGAAAGACAAGCATATTCCACTTTATCTGGATATGGTGCAGGCCGCAGTTGACGATTATTTGGAAGAGCACGACGATCTTCCCGTGATCTCGGGAACGCGCAATCGCCAGGTGCACTATGATTTGCTCATGCAGCGCCACTATTTAAAGGAGAAGCCGCCAATATCGTTGTACTTGACGACAGAGCAGTTTATGCTGACGCATGAAGAGGACTGGCATACCGCACAGCAGCCGTTATAGTAGAAGCATAATTGAAGCGAATACAAGAGCTTGCCTCCGTTTGCGGGAGGATAAGCTCTTTTTGTTGTACGCCCAGCATGGGCGTCATCTTTAGGGTGAAAGTCCTGAATGGGGGCTGGCAAGCGCCTACCATTAG
>NZ_MAIS01000099.1:0-20955 GCF_001680695.1 Paenibacillus sp. KS1
GCTGAAAACCGAACTTTTTGAACTTTTATTATTAAGACAAATTGATATTGAGTTGGAAGGAGGAGCTTTTGTGATTTTAAAAACGAAGTTGTTTGGCCGCGTGTATCAGTTCAGCAGCCTTATGGAAGTTATGGCAAAAGCAAACGAGGAAAAATCAGGGGATACACTGGCTGGGCTGGGTGCTACTTCGTCTGAAGAGCGTGTAGCTGCGAAGGTAGTGCTCTCCCAAATTAAGCTGTCTGATCTGCGCAACAATCCAGCCGTTCCTTACGAGGTGGATGAGGTTACCCGCATTATCCAAGATGGGGTTAATGAGCGCATTTACAGTGAAATTCAAAACTGGACGGTTGAAGAGCTGCGTGAGTGGATCTTGAATGAGAACACGACTGAAGCTGACATTAAGCGCGTATCGCGCGGGTTGACAGCCGAAATGATTGCAGCGGTTGCGAAGATTATGTCCAACCTTGACCTGATGTACGGTGCGAAGAAGATTCGCATTGAGGCTACTGCCAATACGACGATTGGCCGTGCAGGTACGTTGTCCGCACGTTTGCAGCCGAATCACCCGACAGATGATCCGGATGGAATCATGGCTTCCCTTATGGAAGGCTTGACCTTCGGTATCGGGGATGCCGTACTTGGTCTCAATCCAGTTGACGACTCTGTTGAGAGTGTAACGGGTGTATTGAAGCGATGCGAGGAATTCCGTCAGAAGTGGGAGATTCCAACGCAAACTTGCGTTTTGGCTCACGTTACCACGCAAATGGAAGCGGTGAAGCGCGGCGCGCCGACAGGACTTATCTTCCAATCGATCGCCGGCTCTCAAAAAGGGAATGAAGCATTCGGCTTCAACGCCGACACGATTGCGGAAGCGCAGCAGCTTGTCTTGCAGCACGGGCAAGTAGCAGGGCCAGACGTCATGTACTTTGAAACCGGTCAAGGCTCGGAGTTGTCTTCCGAAGCGCATCACGGCATTGACCAAGTGACGATGGAAGCGCGTTGCTACGGTTTTGCGAAGAAATACAATCCATTCCTAGTCAATACTGTTGTTGGATTCATCGGGCCTGAGTATCTGTACGATGCGAAGCAAGTCGTTCGCGCCGGCTTGGAAGATCACTTCATGGGCAAGCTGACAGGCGTCTCCATGGGTTGTGATGCTTGCTACACGAACCATATGAAGGCTGACCAGAATGACTTGGAGAACTTGGCTGTGCTCTTGTCCGCAGCAGGTTGTAACTTCTTCATGGGCATCCCGCATGGCGATGATGTCATGCTTAACTATCAGACAACAGGCTATCATGAAACCGCGACGCTGCGTGAATTGCTTGGCTTGCGTCCAATCCGCGAGTTCGAACAATGGATGGAGAAGATGGGCTTCATTGAAAATGGCAAGTTGACGAAAAAAGCCGGAGACGCATCCGTGTTTCTTAAGTAGGGAAAGGAGGGAGCTCACATGAACGAAAAAGATCTAAAATCGATGATTGAATCGATATTGAACGAAATGGTAGGAAACGAGACGGAGCCAGCTGCAGAAGCAGTGAAGGAAGTCGTCACGAAGGCAGTGGAAGTGACTGCTCCGCAAGAGGGAAAAACGGAGTCTGCCGTAGGTGGGCTGGTACAAGCCACCATGCCTGCAGAAGAGCAACTGGACGATGGCGAATGTCTGGATGATATTACAGATATCGATCTGCGCAAGCTGCTGCTTGTACCGGATCCAGAAGACCGCGAAGGCTACTTGAAAATGAAAGAAAAAACACCAGCACGCCTTGGCGTATGGCGTGCAGGCCCGCGATACAAGACAATTACGTCGCTGCGCTTCCGTGCTGACCATGCTGCAGCACAAGATGCCGTGTTCTCCTACGTGTCTGAGGACTTCGTGAAGGAAATGAATCTTGTGCCGATTGCGACAAAATGTCGGGACAAGGATGAATATATTACGCGCCCTGACTTGGGACGCCAATTCTCGGATGAAACGATTGCGACGATTAAACAGCGTACGACCAATCAGGCGAAAGTTCAGATTATGGTTGGCGATGGCTTAAGTTCCGCCGCGATTGAAGCCAATTTGCGCGACATCATTCCATCCATCACGCAAGGTCTGAAGATGTACGGTTATGAAGTCGGCAATATCTTGTTCGTTAAGCATTGCCGCGTTCCTTCGATGGATGTCATCGGCGATGTAACAGAAGCAGATGTCGTATGCCTGCTCGTAGGAGAGCGACCAGGATTGGTAACCGCAGAATCGATGAGCGCCTATATCGCATACAAGCCGACGGTAGGTATGCCGGAAGCGAGACGTACGGTTATCTCCAACATTCACTCAGGCGGTACGCCTGCGGTTGAAGCGGGCGCGCATATTGCGGAGCTGATCAAGACGATGATCGACCGCAAAGCATCAGGTATTGATTTGAAACTGTAGCGTTCATTCCAATGTCGTTCACTAATCACGACATGTTGAACACGCAATTTATAAGCTATCGCAAGGAGGAAGGCACGTATGAGAAACGAACCGATTCATGCAACGGTGCTCGGCATGAAGCTCATTTCCAACGTAAGCCTGGATATGGCAAGCAAGCTGGAGCTGAAGCCGCACCATAAGAGCTTAGGTATTATTACTGCTGACATTGACGATGTCACGTACGTGGCATTGGATGAAGCGACAAAAGCAGCAGCCGTAGATGTTGTCTATGCAAAAAGCATGTATGCCGGATCGGCCAATGCTTCAACGAAGCTGGCAGGCGAGGTCATTGGTATTCTGGCAGGACCCAATCCAGAAGAAGTGCGCAGCGGCATGAGCGCCGTTGCGGATTTCATCGAGAGCGGAGCGCATTTCGTGAGTGCAAATGAAGATAACAGCATTACGTATTTCGCTCACTGTGTATCCCGTACAGGAACGCACTTATCCGAGACAGCAGGCATCAAGGAAGGAGAAGCGATCGCTTACTTAATCGCTCCTCCACTTGAAGCAATGTATGCACTCGATGCAGCACTGAAGGCCGCAGATGTGACAATTGCCGCTTTCTTCGGACCACCTTCCGAAACCAACTTCGGTGGTGCATTGCTTACGGGCAGTCAATCGGCCTGCAAGGCAGCATGCGATGCGTTCGCAGACGCTGTCCAATTCGTCGCAGACAATCCGACGAGTTATTAAGGTAACGGGCGATGAGAAATAGTGCATTAGGATTGGTTGAAGTTAGGGGATATCTCGGAGCAGTCGCTGCGGCAGATGCCGCTTTGAAGGCAGCAAGCGTTACTTGTATCGGTGTAGAAATCATCAATGGTGGATTGGTAACGGTGAAGCTCGATGGTGATGTCGGAGCTGTACAAGCTGCCGTTGAAGCGGGAGCAGAGCTGGCCAAGCAGCTGGATGTACTCGTCACTCGTCATGTGATTGCTCGCATGCATGAAGAGACAGCAGCAATGGTTGCGACTCCTGATACTCCTGATGACGAAGGCGACAATCACTGTCAGGTTCAAGAGAGCGACAGCACGAGTCAAAAAGAGCAAGGCGAGGCGGAGCTCGTATCTGAGATTGCGGCTGTACATGAAGCCGTAACAGATACGAAAGAAGCTAAGGATGTTGCAAATAAGTTCGCTGCAACGAGCATCAACGAAGCTGACGAAAAGAATTTCAGAAGCGAAAAGCATGATGCTTCGGATGAAGTTTCGAAGTCGGTCAAGCTAGAGTCGACCGAAGGAAGTAACAATGAAGTTGCTGCAACTGGCCAGGAACGCATTCCTGCAATCACGGATTCCGTGAACGCAATTCAAGCAGATGAAGCTTCTGCGGCTGAGGATGCTAATGGTAAGGAAGAAACTGTTGCTAAGTCTGAGCAAGTAGCTGCTCCGAAGGTTTCGCAAGCGAAAGCAGAATCAACTGCTGCTAAGGCTTCCAACAGTACTGTTGAAAGTAAGGAAAACGCTGGCATAACGAAAACCGCTCATGCTTCGAATTCTGCGGGTTTGAATACGTCAACTGTTGACGACAAGCAGAAGCAAGCTGGAACTGGTAATGGCGGCGCTGCACGCGTAAAGCCAGTGTCTTCACCAGCCGCGAAACGGAGCAAAAGCACAAAAAAAGCAAGTTCGTAAAAATTGGAGTAGAGAGAAGGAATATTGATGGAAACATTGGATAAAGACCTGCGATCCATTCAAGAAGTCCGTGATCTGATTAAGAAAGCGAAGGAAGCGCAAGCGAAGCTTGCCGTCATGACGCAGGAGCAGATTGACGCAATCGTCAAGGCAGTAGCGGATGCTGGCTACAAGCATCGCGAGAAGCTCGCGAAGATGGCGAATGAGGAAACTGGCTTCGGCCGTTGGCAGGATAAAATCATCAAGAACTCATTTGCTTCGAAGCACGTTTATGCATCGATCAAGGACATGAAGACAGTTGGCGTGTTGAAGGATGACAAGGCGCACAAGGTGATGGAGGTAGCGGTTCCAGTCGGCGTTATTGCGGGTCTGATTCCGTCTACGAATCCAACATCGACAGTTATCTACAAGGCGCTCATCGCGTTGAAAGCTGGGAACAGCATTGTGTTCTCTCCACATCCGAACGCGCTCAAGAGCATTTTGGAAACAGTGAAGGACATCAGCGAGGCAGCTGTGCAAGCAGGTTGTCCGGAAGGTGCCATCGGCGTCATGACCGTTCCTACGATCCAAGGTACGGATCAATTGATGAAGCACAAAGATGTTGCCTTGATTCTTGCAACTGGTGGAACAGCGATGGTCAAAGCCGCTTATTCCTCCGGTACGCCGGCAATCGGGGTTGGCCCGGGCAACGGTCCTGCCTTCATTGAGAAGAGTGCGAACATCCCGCTTGCAGTCAAGCGCATCATGGATTCCAAAACGTTCGACAACGGCACAATCTGTGCATCCGAACAATCCGTTGTTGTGGAAGCTTGCAGTAAGGATGCGGTAATTGCGGAATTTAAAAAGCAGGGGGCTTACTTCCTTTCCAAGGAAGAGGCAGCACAGCTTGGCAAGTTCATTATGCGCGCAAATGGCACTATGAATCCGCAGATCGTCGGACGCAGTGTGGAACATATCGCGAAGCTGGCGAACCTGCGCATTCCAGCAGATGCACGCGTGCTGATCGCAGAAGAGACACAAGTTGGACCGAAGGTTCCATACTCTCGCGAGAAGCTGGCTCCGATTCTTGCCTTCTACACAGAAGACAGCTGGGAAGCGGCATGCGAGCGCTGCATCGAGATTCTGCATGGCGAGGGTGCAGGCCATACGATGGTCATTCACTCCGAAAATGAAGAAATCATTCGCGAGTTCGCATTGAAGAAGCCAGTATCCCGCTTGCTTGTGAACACACCGGGTACACTTGGCGGTATCGGCGCAACAACAGCAATTGCACCGGCGCTTACGCTGGGATGCGGTGCAGTTGGCGGCAGCTCGACATCCGACAACATCAGCCCACTTAACCTGCTTAACATCCGCAGAGTCGCTTATGGACTTCGCGAGATGGAAGATTTGATGGAGCAGGAGCAGCCTGTGGCTCAGCAAGATAAATTGGCAAGCCTTAATTTGGGAGACAAAGAAGAGCTGATCGGCATGATCGTCGCTCGTATTCTCGAAAAACTGTAAGTTGATAGATTCATGAGGATTCCTATTTATTTGTTTCACAACAATGGTAACTCAACATTTTATATACAACTAATTCTAATTTATTGACTACTAGGAGGAATTTTATTATGGCAAACGCAAACGCATTGGGAATGGTAGAAACTAAAGGTTTGGTAGGCGCAATCGAAGCAGCAGACGCAATGGTAAAAGCAGCTAACGTTACATTGATCGGTAAAGAGCAAATCGGTGCAGGTCTCGTAACTGTAATGGTTCGCGGCGACGTAGGCGCAGTTAAAGCAGCTACAGATGCAGGTGCGGCAGCAGCAGAACGTGTTGGCGAATTGTTGTCCGTACACGTCATTCCAAGACCACATTCCGAAGTGGATGCAATCTTGCCTAAGACAAAAACAGTAGAGTAATTCGGATTCCGGACGAGTCTATTGAAAGAGATGAAGCAGGATGCTGGCGTTAAGCTCGGCATCCTGCAACTCATCTATCGTGATGAATCGGCTTGTTCAAGCCGAGATGATTGGCGTTAACGAGATGGATTTGAACAACACGCATTCGCACGAGAAGGATGTGAGAACATGGCTCTGATTACGGAAAGCGAACTCCGCAAGCATTTTCGAAACCAGAATTTGAAGGATGTTGCCGTATATGAGACGGCGGCAGGTACAATTCTAACGCCGTCGGCCAAGAGCTTCTTGACCGATCACCAGATCGAACTCCGATATGTGACGGCTCCTGAACCTGGGGCGAATACGGCCACGGTGGAGGCACCGTCGGCGACTAAGGAAGTTAAACTGCAGATTACGAAAAACCTGGATGTCGAACCTGCGACAGAAGGCAAGAAGCGGTTTCGCACGCTGTATGGCGGTTTTTTGGAAACGAAGCCGGAGCATATGACCCATTTATATGGCAATATGCTTGTATTCAAGGATCATCCACGGATCCTCTTCCGCGGGAAGTTGGATTCATTGGAAACAAAATTATTAGAAGCGCAAATTAGCTGCTTCAAGTTGAACATGACCAAGCTGGTCGATGATTTGGAAGAAATCCTGCAATTCGTACGGCGAGTCGTGCGGTGCGAGGTACTGAGTGAGAGCATTGAAGAGTTTCATTTGCTTGGGATGACAGCGAAGGAACTGCGAGAGCAATCTCATTTTCCCAAGAAGTACTTTGGATTGGAACATTTTCAACCCAGCTATGAAATGGGCGAAGCGGTTGTTGTTATAAATGCGTTGCGCACATTGACAAGGGAGACGGAACTGTTGGCTTATCAGGCCTTCAAGAAGGAGCATGGCGAAGCAGATCGCGAGGATATTATCCGTTCGCTGAACCGATTGTCATCCTTGTTCTGGATTATCATGTTCCGTATCCGTGTTGGACACTACGATAAATGAGGTGAAAATGGTGGATAACCAACTGGTAGAAAGCATTATTAACGAAGTGGTGAAACGTGTGCAGAATGAAGCCTGCTTCGAGGTGGAAGCATCCGGCAAGCATGTGCATTTGAACCGGGAAGCGATCGATGCGTTGTTCGGCGAAGGCTATCAATTGACGAAGGCGAAGGAGTTGTCCCAGCCTGGGCAATATGCCTGTAAAGAACGCGTTACACTAATCGGTCCGAAGGGCTCTCTGCATAACGTAGTCGTGCTTGGCCCTGAGCGCAAGGAATCTCAAGTGGAGGTATCACTGACAGATTCTGTTGTGCTTGGTGTGTCTGTACCTGTAAAAGAAAGCGGCAAGCTGGAAGGAACTCCGGGCATCGTGATTGTTTCTGGCAGCAACATGATTCGATTGGAGAAAGGACTCATCGCTGCACAGCGCCATATTCATGTGAAAGCTGAGGATGCTGAGAAGTTCAACGTGAAAAATGGCGAGATCGTACAGGTGAAAGTGTATGGCAAGCGCCCGCTTATTTTCGACGATGTGCTTGTACGTGTCAGCTCCAACTATGAGACTTACATGCATATCGACTATGATGAGGCAAATGCATGCGGCTTTGCGAAAGGGACGAAGGGCATAATTGTAAAGCAGAGCATCTAGGTTTAGGAGTGTGAAAAAATGAACATAGAAGCTCAAGACCGGGCTGCAATCATTGAAGCCGTAGCAGCAGAGGTAATCAAAAGACTAGGGCAACAGGGCAAGAAAGAACCGATTGCAGCGAGAAAGCAAGCGGTTCTTCTATCCATGGAAGCGGTACCGGAATTGGAGAGCGTACTGAATTCGCATGTTGACGTTCATTATTATGATGAGACGCTCAGAGATTGTGATGTATTAATTATTCCGAAGCTATGCATTCAGCTGCTAGCCAATCTCGCTAACGGCATAAGTGCAGGCCCGCGCGAACGATTTGTCTTGACGATGCTGCTTAAGGGGCGAGAGGTTATCGCACTCGAAGAAGGATTGCTGTATCGCAAATACAAGTCGACGGCACCTGTACTGTTGTACAAGATGTATGACGAGTTTGCGGCAAAGCTTAGTGCTTACGGCATTCGGCTGGTAAAAGAGCAGGATCTTCCTGCAGCCTGCCTAGAGAATGGCAATGTCTCTGGAAAACTGCAAGTTGGACAACAGCCATTGGCTTCAACGGAAGATAATCGGGTTGAATCCGTAGTAAGCGACCTAGCGTCTCACGCGCTAGTGCTGAATCGCAAGGTTATTACGGAAGCGGAATTGAAGAAGCATCGTCTGCATAACGGAAAAGAAATTGTCATTGATCGGCACAGCATCATTACACCGCTCGCGCAAGACTACTTGCGCATGCAGAAGATGCAGGTGCACAGAAGATAACGGCGGGGTGAAGCTATGATCGTGGGACAAGTTACGGGAAGCCTGTGGGCGACCCGCAAGGACAACAAGCTGAATGGTCTGACCTTCCTGGTGGTCAAGCCGTTATCGAATCATGATGAACCCGTTCAGCGTGATTACTTCGTCGCGGCAGATAATGCAGGAGCGGGCATCGGTGATACTGTGCTCGTGACAACGGGAAGCGCAGCCCGTGCATCATTCACGAACTCAGACATACCGGTCGACGCGGTTATTGTCGGCATTGTCGATTCCATCGAGGTATCTCATGACTAGTGCAATCGGTGTGATTGAGCTGCGCAGCATAAGCAAAGGCTATGAGACGGCTGACCGCATGCTGAAGACATCTCCCGTCAGCGTGCATCATATGAAGCCGATCTGCCCGGGGAAGTTCCTCATTATGATGAGTGGTGACACGGCAGATGTTCAGGCTGCGATGGAAGCAGCCCGAGCGGAAGCAAGTGATTTCCGTATTAGCGATTTCGAACTGCACGGTGTTCATTCCGAAGTCGTCGAGGGGCTGAAACGCAGCAACGCTTCACTACCTGTGGATGCGCTTGGAATTGTGGAGACTTCTACAGTGTCTTCCGGTATTTATGCACTGAATGAAGCACTGAAGCAAAGTGACATTCACGTGAAGAAAATGAATCTCGGCATGGCTATCGGCGGCAAGTTCCTCGCCGTATTCACGGGTAGTGTGAGCGATGTCGAGCAGGGGATGAAGGTGTTCGTATCCTCCATGGATCAAAAGCGGATTATTCATTATTCCGTGATACCTTCCCCATCCGAAGAACTCAAACAACACTTCCGATAGGTAGTTTAAAAAGCTCGCTTTTGATCACGAAGTAAAATTGAAAGCAACTCGGCATCGAATCTTGCGTTCACTCTTGAAGTCCTCTGCTCATGTAGTTTAGCCTACACTGCGCTGCTCCTTCTTCGAGTTCTCGCGATTTTCTCGGTGCTGAAAACCGATCTTTTTAAACGTGATTGAAAATAGGTAGTTTAAAAAGCTCGCTTTTGATCTTAGGTAAGAATGGAGGAGCACGTTCGTGGAGATTAATGAAATCATCATTTACGGCATGGTTATCTTCATGATTCTCGGTGCGATCGACAAGTGCATCGGGTATAAATTCGGATTGGGACACCAGTTCGATGAGGGTATTATGGCAATGGGGTCGCTTACACTAGCCATGGTGGGGATTATCTCTCTGTCCCCAGTATTGGCCAAGGTGCTAAGTCCGGTGGTCGTACCGCTGTACAGTGCGCTCGGAGCAGACCCGGCAATGTTTGCCACGACGCTGTTAGCCAACGATATGGGCGGGTTCTCACTCGCACAGGAATTGGCGCAGACGCCGGAAGCGGGATTGTTCGCGGGTACGATTCTAGGCGCCATGCTCGGGCCAACAATCGTATTCATTATTCCAGTCGCACTCGGCATTATTAAGAAGGAAGACCAGAAGTACTTGGCAACCGGCGTATTGGCTGGTATAGTTACCATTCCTCTTGGTTGCTTAATCGGGGGATTGGTGGCAGGTTACTCGATTTCAATGATTTTGACCAACCTAGTTCCAATCATCCTGTTCGCAGTGCTGATTGTGTTAGGTTTATGGAAATTCCCGAATGGAATGATTAAGGGCTTCACGATCTTCGGTCAGTTCATCGTCATTGTTGCGACGCTTGGACTTGCGGTTGGTATCACGCAGCAGTTGACCGATATTACAATCATTCCGGGACTTGCACCGATTGAAGAAGGAATTAAGATCGTTGGCGACATCTCCATTGTATTGGCTGGTGCTTTTGCGATGGTATTCGTCATTACGAAGGTATTCAACAAGCCGCTTATGAAGCTGGGCAAAATGCTCGGTATGAACGAGATTGCTGCAGCGGGCTTGGTAGCAACGCTTGCTAACGTTATCCCGATGTTCGGTATGATGAAGGATATGGATGTGCGCGGTAAGGTCATCAACGTTGCATTTGCTGTCTCTGCCGCATTCGTATTCGGCGATCACCTCGGCTTTACGGCTGGGGTTGCGAAGGAAATGATCTTCCCAATGATCGTCGGCAAGCTTGTAGGTGGTATTACAGCGATTATCGTCGCTATGTTCTTGGCCAAAAAGTTGGCACCCGAACCGGAGCAGAAGGAAGAGCTTCCGGAATCGATCTAATGAATGGTATGGGCACTCTATCTCTCTATTTTATGTATATGGGCATGATATAAATTGTTTTGAACTCTTCTTTAGGTGTAATGCCTAAGAAGGGTTCTTTTTTTGATATTGGTTAGGGAAATTACTAACTCGGAGCCATACAATGTGGACAGTGGTGTGTCGGAAAGTGAACGTAATCGGGTGCATGAATGAAATCTCATGCACCCGAATTAAGGATATTTAGTTGTTTCTCATGACATCAATTAATCTTTTTGTCCAGCTAAAGTCTGTTTTTGTAATTGTATTATCTCCGTATACTTTTCCATCTCTATCGATGGCATAGATAAACATTCCGCCCTTAGGGCCATCTTTTGGCTGCCAAGCTGCATATTTGTAAGCTCTGCTTGTTTCAAATGGTTCCTGAGCATCACCCCAGTTGGCACCTAATTCTTCTTGAAAAGATATTCCCGGAAGAAATTGATCAGGGGAGATCGTATTTTTATAAGTTGCCCATGTAGTATCTAGTCTACTAGGGGTTCTGCCGTAAGCTTGAAGGAACAAATAGTCACAGAATGGAGCTACTTTTTTGAACAGGCTATGATTGTCTTTGTTTGTATCATAGATAAGCAATTTGCCACTGTTCGACAGTGGTCCTAAACGTTTAGACAGAGCTTCAAAAGTACCAGAAGCTTTTGTTTCTTTGTCTTGTGTTAACGTTTCCTCCATATCAATGTCTAAGCCATCTAAATTGTAGGGAGTTATGTATTTATCAACTAAAGATTGCGCATGATTATCATATTCTTTGGATGTGGGCATTGTACCCATACTAGGAACGTTATATAGCTCCCTTATATCTATCGTGCGTATCACTTTGGTTTGACGTTCGTGTAAGGCAGGCACATATGTATCACGAAGCGTGTCCCAAAATAACTTTTCATTTGTACCTGGGTTAACATAGTGGAAGACAGAAACGATATCGACTCCTTCAGGAATATCTGTCATCGCTGTCACATTAGGGTCTGGGAGAGTTGAATTTGCATCATGAGGCATAGTTATGTCACGCCATGTTCTGTAGTATGCCATCATTACAGGAGATTTTTGACCTTTGGTCAATTCGTTTGCTAAAGAAGTTGAAGGACTAGCTGAAACAATTGAGCCACTCACTAAAGATAAAATTAAAACGGTTGACAAGAGCAACAACATGGATGTTTTTTTCATAAATGATAACTCCCTTTCTTAGATGATAATTTACCAAAATAAAGTAAGCGGTTACATTTCAGAGAAAATCATGTCTTCAGCGCTGTCTTTCATCCCATAAATTCAAAGCCTCCCCAAAGAAGTATTCACGTATTACGGTTTGACTCACCATAGGCGTAAATTCCTGCATCTGCAAAAGTTGAGTCATTACTATTATCGTACAGAAGTACAAAAAAGTGAAGTGAAATCGTAAAATTAATGCTATTTTTTGGATCCAGTTGCCACTATTTCTTCTCCCAAGACCGTTTCATTCGGCGTGAATCCAGTAGTAAAGCCACATTGGCTATAAGGGGGAAAGGATAATATCCCTAGAAATAGGTTAGCCTCAGATTAGTCCGAGGCTTTTTTTCTATCAACTATACAACGTGATTTAGGCATGCCAATCTATTGCTTCTCTTTCAAGGTTCTTCACGAATGAATCCTTCCCGTCCATATAAGCTTCGATGTCATCAGGGTATTGTCGCGCTAGCCTTTCTTTTAAGCGGCCATATCGTGATGCAATGTCGGAGTGTATTCGCAAATAATCCCTTACTGCCAAATGACGATGAATATCTTCCGTGTTATCGAACTGAAATGTATGCACGTGATGGGTTCGATGATCTCCGCCCTTTCTGAAATACCGTCTTCCTTTCATGCCGAACTCGCCCATGCATTCGTAACCGAGTTCCTTCATTTGCTCATTAAAAGAATCGATTCTGGTGATGTCCTTTACAACAGGCATCATATCGATAATCGGTTTGGCTTGTAACCCGGGTACTGAAGTGCTGCCGATATGATGGATTTCGATCAACTCATCTCTGAATATCGCTTTTATTTTTTGCGCTTCATCATCGAACATACGATTCCAGTTTTCATTATATTTCGTGACGATTACGTTCATTGTTACTGATCTCCTCCTTCGAACCTGTACGTTATGTTGATCTTACTAGCGATCTATTCCTGTAGATATATAATAGGGGGGGATAATATAAGAAGTAAACGATCTGGTCGGTTTCGAAGTAGGAGAGAGCGGAAGAGTAGCATTATATAAATATACTCCGACGAACAGTCTATCGTAACCGAGGGGCTCGTTTTATGTTCAAACGCTAAATCACTCGTAGGAATACTATAAGGCAGATTTCGCAACAAACTGGCACGAAAGAAAGGTTATCTAAACGGGCTAATGTAAGGTGATCCGTCGTGCTCCTCCGGCTTTTCCCAGACCAGACTTGATCGTGACGGCTACTGGGTTGCTGGAAATTGCCAAAGCGCTCGGCATCTTGATCAACGCTTCGCTTAAGTTGACTTCTATATTTTAATGTGGATTAACATGAAAAAATAAATGCCCGATTTTCGGCGGAACTATTTTTCGGAAACGTTATAATCATAACAGTGTTTCGCAATGGCTTCAAAGAATTCAAAACCGTATTAAAAGGAGGAGCAGAATGATACCGACCGACAGGAAACTCGTGTATTACCAGGCGCTTATCGATAAAAAGTCCGAGTATGAAGGCATTTTCTATGTCGGAGTGAAGACAACCGGTGTGTTTTGCCGACCTACATGTCCGGCAAGAAAACCAAAATTTGAAAATTGTGAATTTTATGAGACAGCCAAGGAAGCCCTTCTGGCATCATTCCGACCCTGCCAGCGCTGCCGTCCGCTATCTCATCCGGGCCATGTCTCGGAGCTGGTTCGTAAACTAGTCAACGCGGTGGAAGAAAACCCGGAACACCGCTGGACGGACGAAGACTTCCGAAAATTATCCGTGGATGCTTCAACTGCGCGCCGCCAGTTCAAGAAGAGGTTCGGAATGACTTTTGTTGAATATGCGAGATCTCGGCGAATGGGAATAGCCTTGAAGCATATCCGGGCAGGCAGCACGGTCATAGAAGCGCAGTTGTCCGCAGGTTATGAATCCGGCAGCGGCTTCAGGGATGCGTTTTCGCGCATTATGGGTACAGCACCTGCCGGGCTGGGCAATCAACAGATTTTAAAGGCATCGTGGTTGGATACGCGTCTTGGTCCGATGATCGCAATCGCTGATGAACAAGCGCTATATTTACTCGAATTTATAGACCGCAGAGGATTGGAGCGAGAGATTGAACGCCTGAGAAGGAAGACAAAATCCGCGGTCATTCCGGGCAGCACAGCGCCGATCAATTCGATTGAAAGGGAACTCAGGGATTATTTCGAAGGTAAGTTAACAGAATTCAAAACGCCAGTGAAATTGCTTGGATCGCCTTTTCAGAAGAAGGTGTGGGAACAATTGCGGCAAATTCCTCCGGGTCAGGCGACTTCGTATGCCGACATTGCCTCGGCGATTGGAAAGCCAAGTGCTTATCGTGCCGTAGCCCAAGCAAATGGAGCCAACCAGATGGCGATTGTGATTCCATGTCACCGTGTTATCAACTCGAACGGCGACTTGGGCGGTTATGGAGGAGGTATATCTCGGAAACAATGGCTGCTTGACCATGAGAAGAATGGGAGCGTGGAGGAGGACATAAGATGATGAAGATCAAGCAGTCGGGCAAGTGGTCCATTTTACTCGTGGTTACACTCGTGTCATTTATTACGAATCTAGATGCTACGATTGTGGTTAACGGTCTCCCTCCACTCATGGAAGAACTGCATCTTTCGATTGGAACGGGAATGTGGACGATCACCTCGTTCTACATTACGAGTACAGTATTCCTCCTTCCTTCTGGCCGATGGTCCGATATGTTCGGTACCAAACGCATTTTTCTATGGGGGTTCGCTTTGTTCACGATTGCTACTGCTTTTTGCGGTATGTCAGACTCCGGCGCAGTTCTAATCGCGGCTCGCCTTCTGCAAGGTACCGGTGCTGCCATGGCGATGGCGGCATCCACTCCGATCTTGATACGGACATTTCCGCCTAATGAACTTGGGGTCGCACTCGGCATTAACAATATCGCATGGGTGACAGGCTCTCTCATTGGTCCTGTTGCCGGAGGTCTACTAATCGGCGAATTTGGATGGCGTTCCATGTTCTACGCGGTCGTTCCGATCGGTATTGTTGGTTTGGTCGCCGGTATTCTAATTCTAAAGGATGATAAATTGATCGAAAAAACGAAGACTGACTGGCTCGGCGTGTTGACGTACGGAACAGGTTTAACCGCACTGCTTATCGCCTTGTCCGATGGGGGTGGGTATCGGAAAAAACGTTTGGACTGTTCGCAGTAGCGCTGTTCCTTTGGATTACCTTCATCTTCATTGAGAAGAAGGTTAAGCATCCATTGTTTTATTTGGGTCTTTTCGCTTATCGGGAATACTCCATAGGACTCGGAATCACAATGAGCTACTGTATCGGTTATTTCGCCGTCACCATTCTGCTCACGCTGTATTTGCAAGCTGCACTACACCTCAGACCGTTAGAGTCGGGGTTGTTATTGATTCGCTATCAGTGCCCCAGTTGTTCACAGCCCCATTCGGAGGTAGGCTTGCCGATCGTATCGGCCCTGCAAGAATGATTCTGCTCGGATCGTTTTTTATTGGTTTCGCGCTACTGATGCTTGGACAACTCGGGCCCGAACTGTCGAATATAGCTGTCATTGTTCCGCTTTTAATCATTTCTGCAGCAACCGGACTTTCCTGGCCATCCCTTGCTAAAGCGGTACTATCAGCCGCTCCACAAGAGCAAGCTGGTTCTGCATCAGGTATGTTCTGGACCGTATACAACATGTGCAGGGCTATTAGCCAAGCGCTTGCGTTAGATGTAGTTCAATTAGTGGCCCACTCCGATGTTAATTTAGTCGGGGGTTATGAGTTGGGTCAATCGAAGGAAGTCCTGATTCGAGCTACTAACATCGGTTTCCGATTCTTCGCAGTCTTTCTCGCACTTGCAGTCGTGCTTGGACTATTTTTACTACGACCGCAGCACAAGACCGCAAGGGAACTAGCAAACACTTACAATAACGAATAAACATACCTCCTGAAATTGAAAAGGCCTAAAGAGTAAAGAGATACAAATTGGTGAGGAAAGAAAAGACAGAGGGGCTATTAGAACCGAATCCGGAGAAACAGAGATCCTTGGAATGGATTTTCGATTTTTATGACCCTAGCGGAAATATGTTAGTGGCTCATGGTAAATCAAATTTCGTAGAGTAGATCTCTGCCTCCGACACTTAACTAGGTATTGAAAAATAAATAGTTCGTATCTTCACCATTGCATGTAAAGCGATCAATTCAGATTCAAAGTAGGTGGGAGCGAAGTGTAACCGAATGTACTCAGGCTATCATGACGAGGTAGGGCATCGCGTCGCAGATGATGCAGCGTCTCGTATCCATGCTGCATTTCGAGCAAGAGACACAGCAAAAAGCATCCGCAGAACGGATGCTTTTTGCTAATTTAGGATTACACCGCGGTATCGATTCCCGTATTGGAGCGTACGAGAATTTCATCGAATTCGACTTGATTGTCGGCTTTTCCTGTTTTTCTCGACAACATGGTGCCGATATAACCAGCGATGAAGCCGAGCGGAATGGAGACAATACCTGGGGTCGTGAGCGGATACAGCGCGTGTCCAACGAAGATCGCCTTTCCAGCTTCAGGATGAAATACGTTCGGACTGACGAGAACGAGCCCCACGGAGGTGATCAGACCAACCATCATGGCCCAGATCGCACCATTCGTATTAAAACGCCTCCAGAAAATCGTATATAGAATAACAGGCAGGTTTGCACTTGCTGCAACGGCAAACGCTAGCGATACGAGGAATGCAACGTTAAGATTTTGTGCAAAAAAGGCTAGAATAATGGAAATAACAGATATCCCAATGGAAGCATAGCGTGCCATATTGACCTGCTGCTTCTCTGTCGCTTGCCCTTTTCTCAAGATTTGATTGTAGAAGTCATGGGAGAAGGCTGCAGCAGCGGTAAGTACAAGTCCTGCTACAACGGCGAGAATGGTTGCGAAGGCGACAGCAGAAATAAATGCAAATAGCATATTGCCACCTAGTGCTTTTGCGAGGAGCGGAGCTGCCATGTTCCCTGCTTTATCCGCGGCGGTAATATCTCCATTTCCAACAAATGCAGCAGCCCCAAAACCTAGGAATATCGTCATCACATAGAAAATACCGATTATCCAAGTTGCGTATACAACCGAGCTGCGAGCTGTCTTCGCATTTTTAACCGTAAAGAAGCGGACAAGAATATGAGGAAGGCCCGCGGTTCCAAGAACTAAGCCCATCGTTAAGGAGAGTGTGTCAAGACCATCTTTATACTTAACACCAGGATTAAGGAATTTCTCTTTGAGTGGTGTTGCATCTTTGACATGATCAAACATGCCTGTGAGGCTCCAGTTGAATTTGTACAGCACGAGAATCGAGATAAGAAGCGTGCCGGCCATAAGCAGAATTGCTTTGACAATCTGTACCCAACTCGTTGCGTGCATTCCGCCAAAAGTGACGTAGATGGTCATAAGAACACCTACGATGATGACGGAGGTTGCAAAATCAATGCCGAGAAGCAGCTTGATCAAAGCTCCTGCCCCTACAAGCTGTGCAATCATGTAGAAGATGGATATGGCAATGGTATTAAACGCTGCGAATCCGCGAATTTTTGTCGTTTTAAAGCGAGCGGCAATCATATCCGCAAACGTATATTTCCCTAAATTTCGTAAAGGTTCTGCGACCAAGAATAGGACGACTAAGTAAGCAACAAGGAAGCCGATGCTGTAGAAAAATCCATCAAATCCTGCTAGCGCAATCGATCCTGCAATCCCCAAGAACGAAGCCGCTGACATATAGTCCCCGGCAATCGCCATCCCGTTCTGCCATCCGGTTAAGCCGCCTCCAGCTGTATAGAATTCGCTTGCAGATTTACTCTTTTTCGATGCCCAATAGGTAATAATGAGTGTCACCGCAACGATGGCTAAAAACATAATAAATGCAGCAGTATTCATGGTTTACCTCCCTTTCTCAGCAATAATTTGGTCGGAGGCTTTATCAAATGTAGATGCCTTTTTGTAGTAAATCATACAAAATGCCCAGGTCATCACAAATTGCAGTAAGGCAAAGACCCAAGCCCATGTAATACTGCCGTAAAAGGAATAATTCAAGATGTCCGTGTAGGATGTAAGGATCGGCAAGGCGAAATAGAAGCAAAGGAAGAAGATTGTGAAAGGAATAATGAAGATTTTCTTGGTTCGAATCAGCATTCTGAAGCTATCTGATTTCGCAATTGATGAGTATTGTTCGGGAGTTAATTCCTGCTTCGTGTGCTTGGCTGTTACCTTTTTACCTGCCATCAGCAATCCCTCTCATTCAATGAGTATACCTGCATCGTACAAAAAAGAAGCGCTTACAAAATACTCCGTGCAGTTAGAAGTGGCCACCACCTTTAATGTTCATGTAGATGTGTACAACTTGTGAAAATATAATTCGAAGATATTATACTATAAAATGAATTGTTGTAAAGATATACCTGATTTATGACTTTATTTCAGTCCATTACGATTTGTAATCGTGAAGAGGTGTCTTCGAAATAGGCTTGATTGCTGATCTCATGCTGTGAAGTTGAATGTGTAACGTTATATGCACCATACTGGTGGTTTATACCTGTGTTTATAATTGCGGGAACTAGATAAGAAGTAAACGATCTGTTAAGATTCGAAGCAGAAGGGGGCGGAAGAGTAACCTATGAATAAGCCAAGTACGCAGCATTTCGCAGCATTGAATGAATATGTTGAGCGGATTCAGCATCAGATTTCAGCCACAGCAGCGGCTACCTATATTCTTCATAAGCAGGAAGTTGTTAACGAATGGTACTCTGGAACTCATGACAGGGCAGGGCAACGCATTGTAGATGCAGCGTCTCGCTTCAACGTCGCATCGGTGAGAAAAACATATCTAGGGTTCGTGGTCAGCTTAGCATTGTATGAAGGAAAAATCCGCAGCTTGGATGACTCTATCACGGACTACATAGACGACGACTACTTAGATATCACAGATCAGCAAATGGCAGCGATGCTGACCGGGACGACGATACGGCATTTGCTGACTCATACGCATGGACTCCATCATTCGAATCGAAGATTGTTTTCTGCCGGTACCGACTGGGCCTATAACAACATGGGTGTAAACCTACTTATTAAGTTGATGGAGAAACTGTATGAGAAGCCGTTTGTCCACGTATTGGAGGAAACAGTGTTCCACCCGTTCGGATTTACAGAGACAGGATGGAGCAAAGAACGAGATGATAATCTGGTCTGGCTTCATGAAGAATATACGGATGATCAGGGGAATGATGGGAATTTATTTGTAAGTGCACGTGAGTTGGCGAGATGGGGACAGCTTCATTTAGATAAGGGCATGTACCAGGGAACTAAAATCATTCCAGCAGAAGTCTTCGAACTGGCTACATCCATATGTACACCGCCTCAATTAGAGACGCATTTGCCGAGGAACGGTTTCTTCTGGTTTGTTCAGGATGTTCCGCGCGCTGCGTCTGAGCTGGGGGATCAGCTTCCGGGAGGTTCGTTTCAATCGCTCGGCATAACTGGCTGCGCTTGCCTTGTCATTCCGAAATATCAAACGGTGGCAGTAAGAATGTACAATCAACAGGGTGGAAATCCTGAAAGTTATGACTATTTAGAGGATATTAAAACGTTTGGCAATATGGTGTGCAATAGGATCGAGAAAATGTAGTGAAAAACTGTGTTAGAAGGTTAGCATCAACTAGATATACAATAAAGAAGCTCTCGATATTTCGAGAGCTTACTAACCTGATTCTCATTACATCATATGTATGACACAAAATTAGAACTACTGTTTTATGTCACCAAATCTCCCTCGACAATCTTGGTCATATAGAGCTCTGGCTGTGCAAGGAAATCCTCGAAACTGCATACATCGCCGTATTCCTGGTGCTCTTCATCATAGTAACCGACGCATTTCGTCTTTGGATTCCAGACAAGGAGAATCGAAGAATAATTATCAACGACTGCGGAGAGACGCAGCAATTTCTTCCTACCTGCCTTCATTTCAATCGTATCTGAAAAAGTGAAGAACTCGATGTAGCCGATTTCGAACTCATTGTCAGGCAATTCGATCCGCAGCTTGTCTCCCATTAGAAAATCAATAACGTTTTGCGGCAGTCTATAGTTCTTCAGTGCCAATTTTTTATTTTCATAGGTATGGAATTCTGCAGGTTCCAATGACTTCAAATACTCGGCCATCGCGCTATCTTTATTTTGCACAGCAATCGTATAGGCACGATCACCGCCTTTTTCACATATACACACATCGGCTCCATGTTCAACTAAGTATTGAACCATCTTCAAATCGCCATTTCGTGCGGCAGTGGTTAAGGGGGTAGCACAATAAGGGAAGACCATATCCGGCTTATTGAAATTGATATCCACTCCATGCTGAAGCATAAATTCAATTGTACGCCAATCCCGATCGTTAACGGCTTTACGTAGTGTATAGCCGCCATAACTGGCTGCATCCAAGCCAAGCTCATGGATAAGCGGAAGGTTGTGTTTGTTCCCGTAATAAGCTTGTTGATAGGCATTGGACTTAAGCTGATCTAGGGCATCGACCTTGGCTCCATGCGCTACGATGTATCTTATGATCTCCTCTTCACAATAGCGAACAGCGAGCAGGAAGGACGGTTCCTTCTTATGATTCAAATTCACACCATGCTCGATAAGCAATTTAATTACCTCGAATTGTCCCGCAATTAAGGCTGCTTCTATCGGGATCACAGTCGTATATTGGCTTATTCTAATCTCTTGTTCCATATCCCAGCCCTGTGCAATGGCATCGCGCAGCTCTGATAGATTGCCTTCATTGATGTGTCTGACAAGATCAGGAAGCGACGTATCGGTTCCAATGTCCTTTAGCTTAAACATCTCAACAACTCCACTCGTGTAAGAATCTACAGCAGTTATTCATTGACCGAAAACGTTGAAGCTATTAATTCAACATAGCCATCATATCCTGTAATCATATAATGCCTTAGACCAAGCCTATTTTTAGGGTCATATTTTTTAACATTTTCCTGCAGGTATGTAGAATTAACCACTTCATAAAAACCTAAATGATGAAATTTTTCTTGATCAGGGACATCAATATAATAACCATTATAATGATTCTCATAGAAAGGTACAGTTACGCATTTAGCTTCTGCCACTAGTGGGGGTAGCGTCAAGAATTTTGTGTAAATGAA
>NZ_MAIS01000239.1:0-1218 GCF_001680695.1 Paenibacillus sp. KS1
TAGCAGCCAGAATGTTGGTTGCGGTGGCGGCGGTAAGAAGGAAGGGCCTTATAAGGAAACGGGCGATTTTATTAATGAAAGGGCGAAAAAAGCAGGGCTTGACTTATCAACTAAAACAAGTCCGTATAAACAATTGGGTTATAAATCCAAGAAGAAATTGGAGCAAAAAGTTATAGATAGAACTATAACGAAGGAAGAATGGAAACGACTTCAATGGAACAAGAGACTTGCTTCAAGAAGAGATGAGGGGGTAGAAAACTTCTGGGATCAAGAAAGGGCAAGAATAATGAATGGTGAACCAACATCGCGTGAATGGTCGCAAGAACAAATAAATGATATTTTAAATAACAAAGCACCTACTTTTAATGGACAAACAATTACAGGACATCACGCTTATTCTGTTTCTAAGTATCCTCATCTAGCTGATAAAGGGGAAATTATATATCCAGCGACAGTTAATGAGCATATCAAACGTTGGCATGGAGGTTCATATCGGAAGAGTTTGCCTGGTATACCAATGAACCTACTATTCCCTGAGGAATTTTAGAATAAAATTTATATGTCGAGGGGGTGGTGGAAAATGGCAGAGTTCTATTTAATGATGAATTCTGATATCAATGGAAGCTTATTGATGAAAGTAAAAAAATATACAAGAATCTCCTTTTCTGAAATTAAGTCTAAAATTACTGAGCAGCAACCGATAATGGTAGTAAACCGTCGAAACAAAGATGAAATGGAGAAGATGAGAGATTTGGTTCAGGTATTATCTAATCATCAAGTACCTTTTACAATTTTGAAGCAAACTGAAGCGGGGACTAAAGAGTTAACACTCGAAATGTTCATGAATGGATTTGAACTATCACGTCAGATCGCACAAGAGAGGGAACGATTGGATGCGATCTTGGATGACGAGGAAGAAGACTAAATTTTAATAAATAGATATCTAAGTCAGCCCTGTTGGTTAATGGGTTAATGAGTAGCTTTAACTTATTTATAAAACGAAAAAGTGTTACAGAAAACAGGTCGATTATGGTCAGATGACTACCAAGATTGACCTGTTTTTATTATTAGCTTTCAGAATGGAAATCGTATTCGTGTCATACTGGATGATCGACGGTCTATGCGTATGATGCGTTCAATCGAACCGCCAAGGTACTAATGCCGAACGGCTCTTACATGGAGCATGGGTACGACCCGGAAGGACTACGCAGTTGGGTT
>NZ_MAIS01000262.1:0-927 GCF_001680695.1 Paenibacillus sp. KS1
TCCCTTCACGCCATACACAAATTCGAATGAGTTGCTGCCCTGCAGTAGTTCACCCAGGTTATAGCCTTCTTGCGCGCCCCATTCCGGATGCCCTTCAATCTCAATATATTCAGTCATCTTATAGCCCGTTCGATCTACCTTTTTCCCACCCTTTTTTACTACGATTTGAGGGCCAACGATGTTAAAATTCGAATCATTCGTATACGACACGGAGTATTTGAGCAGTACTTGCTCTTTCCTGCCTTTCACGAACTGCACCTTCAATTCCTTGATCCCGCCGCCATGAATCGGAAAGGTCTGTACTTCTGTCTTGCTCGGATCCAGAGCAATCGGAACGTGAACGTAGTCATATGCCTGCAGCCCGCGCACAGACAATTGCATATCCGTCTCATTGCCGGGCACCGTCCAAGGCGTTTCGAAAAAGCCGTTGTAGGTTTGGGTTTCTTCATCCCATGCATGCGAATAGTAGCCTTTTCCCCAGTGCATTTGCATCTTCTGCACATCATCCAGGTGTGCAATGAAGTTTCCTTTACTGTCTTTGAAATCGAATTGATCGAATATCCACTTTCGTTCCTGCCTATCCCCTGTATTCAGGCTGTATAACAGCGTGGTACCATTATCGTCGGATACCGCCGTATCAATGGCGAATGTGACGCTGCTATTCGTAACCTTCTTATTTATCGGCTGCCCGAATCCATGTTGGATCGCTGATTCCACACCTTGATGATTATTAAAATCCCACTTCTCGGTAATATAGGCGAGCACCGGAGTAGCCAACAACACAAACACAGCCACTGACAACACGGCCAACCGGCGTCCGTGGAACAACGGCCTCATCTGTAACGAAGCGGCAGAGATCCTTCGATCGCCCTGCTCGTTCCTAGCCGCCTCGATCCACATCCACATCGCCTCGAAGTCCGGGTAGGA
>NZ_MAIS01000311.1:0-433 GCF_001680695.1 Paenibacillus sp. KS1
TTCATTTGAATCCACCTCATTTAATAGAATATGTGTGAAACGGCTTTTGTTTTCTGCAGAAGCATGTATCTCATACTCTTGGAAGATAAGAACAGCCATTCCGACATACTGCATATTTTTGAATGTAAGCGCCAGTTCCAACGATAAGGCATTGTAGTCAAACCCTAATTCATGTTGGTCCGATTTCAAGTAATACTGTGCCAACGCATGTGTAAGGCGTAATTTGTGTTTTTCGTGAAAAGGATCTTTTCTGGATAATAAATCGTCGACCTGAAGCTTGTATTTCTCGATATATTGAGCAGCGTCTTGGAAAGCTCCATTGCTGATATAACATTCTAACGCGATAGGAAGTACAAGAAGCAGTTGGTCACCTTCAAGCATAGTCATGAGTTTATCGATAGCCTCTGTTTGCTTCATCTCAATAAAAATATAG
>NZ_MAIS01000323.1:0-378 GCF_001680695.1 Paenibacillus sp. KS1
GGAGAAGATGCCGCTCACGCCAAACGGGAAACTGGATCGCAAGGCGCTGCCTGCGCCGGAAGGGGCACTGCAGACGGGAACGGAGTATGCAGCGCCGTGCACGGTAACGGAAGCGAAGCTGGTGCAACTATGGCAAGAGGTGCTGGGGTTGGAACGCGTCGGCATCCACGATAACTTCTTTGAAATCGGGGGCCATTCGCTCCGAGCGATGACGCTTGTAAGCAGAGTAAACAAGGAAATGAGCGTGAGCCTGCCCCTAAGAAACGTGTTCTTTTATCCGACAGTTGAAGAGATGGCGCAGGCGATCTCTGAGCTGGAGCGGTTGGAATATGCCGTCATTCCGCAGGCCGAAGCAAGGGACTACTACCCGGTGTCCTC
>NZ_MAIS01000284.1:0-661 GCF_001680695.1 Paenibacillus sp. KS1
TTGATGAAAATTGCTGAAAGCTATTTGGAATAAAAAACTACTAAAAAATGGGGTCTGCTCCAAAGCGAATTGGAGCGGATTCCCGTTTTCTTTTACATATCAAAAACTTCCGGGGTCCCCGCAAAGTAATCGGAATAAGCTTCAAAGGCAGTTGTCACATTTTTAGCCCAGCTGTTCGTTGTATAGAGTGAAAGGGGGGGGAGGGCTTGAATGACGCGGAGTTAAGTCAATCATCGCAGAGGTGCCGGATGGAATACGCCAAAATTCGAGGTCGACTTGCAGATTAAAACGGGCTAATTTGATGAATCCGTGCATTCCCGATGCCGACTTGACATGAAAGGTTATGCAAATATTACGTGCTGAGCCAAAAGAAAAGGAGAGATTTTTCATGAAATATAAAGTTGCCTTGACTGCGGTTGTAGGGATGATGTTGATGGCCTCTACGAGTTACGCGGCCGTACAGTATCATTCTTTGAAGAACAAGGATGGCGAAGTCGTATATGAGACGAAATCGACGAAGACGCTAGAGGCCGGAAAAACAGAATCGAAAGATGAAAGAGAGCGGTTCAATGCATTTTTTGAACTTAAGGAGAAGGTGCTAAAGAACGGGGAAGCTGGGCTGTTCTATATGGTTGCCAATAACCCGGATCATCAAACAAAT
>NZ_MAIS01000344.1:0-326 GCF_001680695.1 Paenibacillus sp. KS1
GGATGCATTTATCACCCTCGTTGTTACCAACTCCTTTTCTTCCGCTGCGCTGATTTCACAGTTTGCCGCATGGTTTTCCGTCATGCCCGTTCCTCCATCGCCTTAGGTTCTCAGATGGACATCTTCTGCAACTGCGCTTCGAGCCGATCAAGATTTTCTTCGTTGGCTGGAGTTGAAATTTTCTTGATGGCGTTGAATACGGCAGCGTCTTCGAAAAGCTGGCGCCATGTTAGTCTGGTTGTACCGCCAAGATCCTCGAAGGTTGCCGTGAGTTGATAATGGGGTTCACATACGTGCCGCAGCACGATCCGTTCTGGCCCGATTTC
>NZ_MAIS01000009.1:0-98782 GCF_001680695.1 Paenibacillus sp. KS1
GTACTTGCATTAGTACTTGCATTAGTACTTACATTAGTACTAGTCTCAGAACTAGTATTTGCATTAACACTGATTAACACTGATATTTAGCGTTTAGCGATTAAATCGTACCCATTTATCATATCAAGGAGGAATACAGTCATGACTGCACCCGATCATTCAACTATTTCATCACAACCCTTCCAAGCGATAATTGACGAAAAATACGTAACTTCCTTCCTGCTCGAATTGCTTAATACACCGAGTCCAACAGGCTATACCCACCATATTATGGCCCGCATTGGCCGTGAAGCGGAACAACTCGGATACCCATTCGAGCAGACTCAAAAAGGCTGTGGCGTCATTAAGGTAGCAGGAGAGAAGCACGATTCGAACAAAGTCATCGGATTGTCTGCCCATGTCGACACGCTGGGTGCTATGGTACGATCCATCCATGCTGATGGCACACTTCGCTTAACTTCCCTAGGCGGATATATGTCTAGTTCCATGGAGAATGAATATTGCCACATACATACTCGTGACGGTCGTACATACACAGGTACAATTATGACGAACCACCCTTCCGTGCATGTATACAGCGACGCACGCGAATACGCACGTGAAGAGAAGAACATGATTGTGCGCATCGATGAGCTTGTACATACCAAGAAAGATACCGAGGAACTTGGCATTCGCACAGGTGATTACGTTTCATTTGACGCACGTCCTGTACACTTGCCAAATGGATTTATTAAGTCGCGCCATCTGGATGACAAAGCTAGTGTAGCTGCCTTATTCGGATTGCTGGAGAGCATGAAGCGCCACGCTTGGCAGCCAAAGCACGATATTGTCATTTTCATTACGAATTACGAAGAAATCGGACATGGCGCATCCTACATTCCCCAGGAAATAACGGAGATGCTTGCTGTTGATATGGGAGCTATGGGCGATGATCTGTCTTGCAAGGAGACGGACGTGTCCATCTGTGCGAAAGATTCATCCGGGCCTTACGATTATATGATGACGGGCACTCTTATTGCTCTGGCAGAACGAGAGGGCATCGAACATGCAGTTGATATTTACCCTCACTATGGTTCCGATGCTTCAGCTGCGCTTCGCGGTGGCAACAACATCCGTGCTGCCTTAATTGGGCCAGGCGTTCATGCTTCACATGCGATGGAACGCACTCATCAACGTGCAGTAATCAATACAGCACGCTTGATTGCTGCATACATCACAGAGGAATAAGAACCTGATCCCTTATAATAAATGCTGTCTAAATGCCAACTCTGAAGCGAGTGATATCAGTCTGTCTTCAACATTAATTACACATAAGCAGTATGGAATGAAAGGGAGGTTCGAGGTAAGATGCAACAGCAATTTGCAGCGTTATGGATTAACCAGCAAACGGATGGGACACTGGATGTAAGTGTTCAACAATGTACCACCGAGCAATTGTCAGCGGGAACCGTAACGATTCGTACCGCGTATTCTGGATTGAACTACAAAGACGCGCTGGCCTGCTCTCCGACAGGGAATATCGTAAAATCATACCCCTTCATCCCCGGAATTGATGTATCTGGGGTCATCATTGAATCAGAGGATGAACGATATTCGGCAGGACAGCGTGTACTGGTAACTGGATATGGGCTAGGCGTGACCCATACAGGCGGTCTCAGTGAGATTGTGCGCGTACCAGGCGATTGGATCGTTCCACTCCCCGATTCGCTTAGCCTAAGGGAAGCGATGATATTCGGCACAGCGGGTCTCACTGCTGCTCTCGCTGTCGAACGGATAGAACGCCATGGTATTACAACTGATAAAGGCCCTATCCTTGTTACTGGTGCGACAGGCGGAGTCGGCTCCATCGCAGTCTCTATGCTGGCACAACTCGGATATGAGGTTGCCGCTTCTACAGGTAAAGCCCAGTATGAAGAGTTACTTCGTTCTCTAGGTGCCAAGCAGATTGTTGCACGTGAGGAACTTCTTCCAGAGCGGCCTCGGGCTCTCGATAAGCAGCGCTGGGCAGGGGCGATTGACGTCTGTGGCGGCGCGATTCTTGCCTCTGTCCTAACGTCTCTCCATTACGGCGGGGCTGTGGCTGCAACAGGAATGACGGCTGGTGGAACTTTGCCGGCTTCTGTCTTCCCATTTATCCTGAGAGGGACAGCCTTATATGGCATCGATTCTGTATTCGTACCGAGTACAGATCGTGTCCGCCTCTGGTCACGAATCGCGGCGGAGTGGAAGTCATTCACCCATACCCCGAACTGGATTCATGAATTGCAGCTGACTGATGTCCCTGGCTATCTCAACCAGTTGCTCCATGGCCAATCATCTGGGAGAGCCATCGTCAAGATTGGCGAAGATGAATAACAGTATGAATTGCGATTGATCGGCAGAATTGTTGAACGGTTTGCGTACGAAAAAAAGAGCAGGAACCTCACATGGGGACTACCCACTGAGGTTACCTGCTCTTCTCTTATTCGCCTAAGTATGTTGCGACTTGGCACGATCCCAGCGTACGAGCATCTCTTGAGCCACTTGCTCCAGCGAGCCTCGAATGCCAACCTTTGGGATGTTGATCTGCGTATCAACGAATGCTCGGTTCGCTGACATGAGCGAACGTTTCCAGCCCGGACACCGAGAAAGGAATTGTTCCGGATTGGCCATCTTCACTCCCAGGAAGGATTGGCCCATCATATCGTACACTTTAATTTCTTCTACCTCTGACCACAATACTCTCCCTGCTGCCCCAAGCGAGGCTTGATCATAGAAGGCATCCGCTGTCAGGATGACAGCTGGCTTGGGGACTAACATGCGGTATGCGCAATATACACCGCACATACCGAAAAATACGACACTTACTCCCCCTAGAAGCACGACTCCACCTTGATCTTGCATGAGCATGACCATTCCAATCGCAATAAACACTATGGAACATAAGAACATGACGACTAACTTGCGCTTGCTAGGATATATCACTATATCATGTGGTGCTGGTTCATACTTCCCCCTCATACGAACGCTTCCCCTCACTCCGCTGATATTCCATCGTAGTTGTTTCGATCGCTATAATCATCGATGAACTATGGTGTATTCACATTCACTCGAACCAGCAGCATTATTTCGACTTCTCAGCCTCGATTTGCTCCGATAGCTCGCTTAAATAAGTCCATCTCTCCATCAAATGCTCCAAGAGCTTCTGAGCCTCCGCATCTTCCTTCATCAGCTCCTGCAAGCGTACTGAATCATTGAACGCTTGTTCCATATCTTGCTGGATACGTTCAATATTGCTTTCCGCTTCCATGATTCGTTCCTCAATCTGTTCATACTCCCGCTCTTCCTTGTATGACATCTTGAGCTTAGGCTTGCGCTCCGATCGGCCCCCAGGATCTGCAGCAGTTGCTGTCTTCACTGTTGGCGTACCGCCTTCTGTATTCGCCGCATGTGCATGCTTAGCTCTCCATTCCATATATTCGGAGTAATTGCCAACATGCTGGGAGACACGACCGTTCTCAAACGACCAAATACGTTCTGCTACTCGATCTAAGAAGTAACGATCATGAGATACCGTAATAACAACGCCAGGGAAGTCATCCAAATACTGTTCCAGCACAGCAAGTGTCTGTACATCCAAGTCATTCGTAGGCTCGTCAAGGAGCAGCACATTCGGCGCTTCCATCAAGATACGAAGCAGTTGAAGGCGTCGCTTCTCACCACCGGACAGCTTGCCAATCAATGTCCATTGCATCGTAGGGCTGAACATGAACCGTTCGAGCATTTGTGCAGCCGTTACGGTATACCCCTCGGCGGTTTGCACGGTCTCTGCTCCCTCACGTATATATTCGATGACACGAAGGGATTCATCCATCTCTTCATGTTCTTGTGTGAAGAATCCAATCCGAACCGTAGGACCGAGCACAATTGTCCCTTGCTGCGGTTCGCGCTTGCCTGCAATGACACGAAGCAATGTCGACTTGCCGCTTCCATTTGGCCCTATGATACCAATGCGATCCCCTGGAACTGCGATGTAGCTGAGATCCTTGAACAGCTCCCGTCCATCAATCGAACACCCCAGAGACTCAATCTCCATGATCTTCTTCCCTAGCCGTGCAGACATCGCAGATATCTCCACTTGACCGTTCTTCGCTGCTGGGTTATCGGCCTGTAATTCCTCGAAGCGCTGAATACGCGCCTTCTGCTTCGTCGACCGAGCCTGTGCCCCGCGCCGAATCCATGCCAACTCATTACGGAGCAAATTCTGACGCTTATCCTCCGAGGCTGCTTCACGCGCCTCACGATCTGCCTTCAACTCTAGGAAACGCGTATAGTTCGCTTCATAGAAATACGCGCGTCCTTGATCTAATTCAATCATGCGATTCGCGACGCGATCGAGGAAATAGCGATCATGCGTAATCATAATCAATGCACCGCTTCGCTTCTGAAGCAATGCTTCCAACCACGCTACGGTCTCATTATCAATATGGTTCGTAGGTTCGTCCAGCAGCAGAAGATCCGAAGGATGAATAAGTGCTGACGCAAGCGCCACACGCTTACGCTGGCCACCTGAGAGATCGCCCATTCGGGCATCGAAGCGCTGAATCCCCAGACGGGACAGGATCGTCTTCGCATCGCTCTCAAGCTGCCAAGCCTGGAGGCGATCCATGTCATCACTCGCGCGTACCAAGCGATGCTGTACTTGCTCATCATTCGGTTGGGAAGATGCTGCTTCCAAGCACGCGGTATACGTCCGGATTGCGACCATTTCTGGGGCATCCCCACCCATTACCTGATCCAATACAGTTGCATTAGGATCAAATTCCGGCTCCTGCGGCACAAATTGAACCCGAACGCGGCTGCCAACCATGATCTTGCCTTCCTCAACGGGCTCTAATCCCATAATCGTACGAAGGAATGTAGATTTCCCCGTCCCATTCACCCCAACAATTCCGAATCGATCCCCTTCTTCGATTCCGAATGATACGTCTTTAAATAAGGTTTTGTCCCCATAACTTTTACCTAGCTGTTCAATCGTCATTACATGCATGAATTCCGTTCCTCCAATCAAGCATCAGCCATCTATAACGAAGGTGAAGCTGCAAGCGAACTAAGCCTACTTCATCCCCTTATAACCTTTTATCCTAACCCGTAGACACATCCAGATTGCAAATAGCTGTCAACAGTATAGAGTGCAGATTTATCCGCCTATCTCCTCTCCCATCATCGAAAGAGGAGAACCTTCGGTTCCCCCCTTGCACGCGATCAGGTATGAAGCTGCTATAGCGGTATGCCCTGCTTACAGCCATTCACAAACAACTCAGATGCGAACTGAATCCGCTGCCGCAAATCCTGGTTAGAGAAAGTCGGATTAAATAATATATCCATCTTGAGCATATCGAGCATACCGATAAATGATTTGGCATGAAGGAGAGGATCTGGCAAATTGAAATCCTCCATCGAGCTTGCGATTCGCTGTACATAACTCTTCATGAAGTTGCACAGCGCCTCCATCATTTCCGGATCCTTATTTGGCGCCTTGAAGAACAACTTCGTATACTCCCTGCGATTATAATAATATTCCAAATGATGCTCGGCAACGAACCCTAGACTTCCCTCCAAGGAGTCCCGCTCAAGAAGCCCCTGATCCAACTCTTGCAGAAATTGCTCAAAGCCTTGCATCATCATTACGGTAAACAGCTGCTCTTTGCTCTCGAAATATAAATATAGCGTTCCTTTGGCAATACCTGCCTTGTCAGCTATATCCGACATTTTCGTTTCATAAAAACCATTCGAACCGAAGAGTTCATAAGCCGCGTCCATAATCAACTGCAGCTTGTCACCCTGTCCATAACTCACTCGGTTCACCTCCTTGTACGCTGCTGCCATGGTTACTTACATTCTGCTTCGACTATAACATGAGACAGGAATGTTGTCGATTTCATTTGCATGACAATTGTAGATCTCTTTTGGACTACAGAAGCAAAGCGACAAAAAGTGAAACAATCGCGCCGGTACATGAAGCCAGCAAGTTCACACGATCATTATTTAACCAAACAAGACCACGTATATGATTCGTCGCTGCTTCGCAGTGTGATAATCGCTCTGTGGATACTCCACAAATTGTGCATTGATACCCAGCTTGCACAGTGGCGCCCAGCAGGGAATCGAACAATGCTCCAACTGTCCCGCCAATTGCCGCAGCAGCGATCACGATAAGAAGCGTGATCCAGCCCAATCCGTCACCTGCCGGAAGAGTTCCCAACAAACCCTGCAGCACCATCAAACCGGCTGCCGCTAGGCCTATCGTAAGTGCCCCCGCCACAGAAGCAAACGTACCAAGCAGCGATATTGCCCCTGACGTGCCAGCAGCAACCTGCTTGCCCTTCAGAAGCGAGCGGGGCAAACGCTTGCTTAAACTGCCGATTTCTGTTGCCCATGTGTCAGCATTCACTGTGGCCATTACCCCGATGAACAGCCACAGCCATATAGGACTTGGCCATATCGCATTCGCCATACATAGCAGCATGCCTATCCCGCCATTTGCGAATACCTGGCCAGCATCGCGTTCTCCCGTTTTTTCGTAAATATGATCCAGATGAGATTTCTTTCGTTTTTTCCATTTTGACCAGAATGTCGATGTGGTGAAAAAGGTGAGCAGCAATCCAAACCAAACCAGGTCGCCGCACCCATAATAGATGGTCCCCATGACCACAGCGGCTGCTGCCCCGGATCGCGTCAAGGCACACTTCCATAGTGCAGCTCCCGCAACGACAACACTTCCTGCAAAGCCGATAAGCCACGGATTTAAGCTATCTATCATTTCTATCCACCTTGCAAGCATTGTGGTTTCACCCCTTTCGTCTGTGCCCAATTCTGCCACACGAATTGAATAATATCCCTTATTGTGAAAATCATAGATAAACTAGAAGGTAGGTAATAAATCTATGTAGAAATAGTATATAGTAGTACCATAAGTGAATAAAGTATAAGTTAGGAGAGTGCATGCCAATGAACAATGCTTGGGAGACCTATTTAAAGAAAGCGAAGCAGCTCGATAATAGTTTTGAACCTTTCCTCTGGTACCAGGAAATGAGAAGCCGTTCCCCGGTCAAATATGACGAGGAGCGCAAGTCATGGGATATTTTCTTATACGAAGATGTTAAAATGATATTAGAAAATAGAGAGTATTTTTCACTTCACCGTGTCGAGAACAACGGTAATCCCGCTAGCTTAGAGAAGCATGCCCAGATGCGATCAATCGTGAGCAATTTTTTCAATCCATCCGCTACGAATAAATGGGAGGCGAAAATTAAAAAAATCGTCGACAATCTCTTGGAACAAGACAATAATAACAATTCTACAGTCGATGTGGTAAATTTGATATCGGCACCTCTCCCTGCTATTGTAATGGCTGAGTTGTTAGGAATTCCAACAGAGGATCAGCTTATGTTTAGAGAATCGGCCCAAATCATTGCATCCAGCCCTTCAAGCTCTTCGCCTGAAGAAATGAAAACTAAAATATTTCATAAACACCAAACAACCCGTAAGCTGTACCATTACTTTTCCGCTATTATTGAAGAAAAAAAACGTAATCCGTGTGAAGACGTCATTTCCGCTTTAGTTCAAGCCCAATCCACCTACGATAATCTTACTTCCCATGATATATTAAACTTCTGCATTCTGCTGATATTCGCGGGCAGCGAAACTACATCTCATTTCATTAGTAACACTATCTATTGCTTGCTAGACAACGAAGAGATAGTGGATAACGTAAAGAGCAATTCATCACTGCTACCATCCGTTCTGGAAGAAACTCTTCGTTTCCGCTCACCCGTGCAGGCCATGAATCGAGTCGTTCGAAAGGATACGATATTGCGAGGGACTTTCCTGAAGGAAGGTGACTTCATCGTCGTCTGGATCGGTTCCGCCAATCGTGATGAATTGCATTTTTATGATCCTGACAGATTCATCCCAAATCGAAGACCTAATCAGCATTTAACATTCGGTAAGGGAGAAAATTTCTGTCTTGGAGCTCCTTTAGCCCGTTTAGAAGCAAAGGTGGCAGTAAATGCGTTAATTGAGAAGTACCCTCATATGAGATTAGATCTTTCAAAGCCATTGCTCCCTATCGAAAGCCCATATGTATATGGATTGCAGCAATTACATATCACAACTGCTTAATACACAAAAAGGGAGGCGTCTGTAGACGCCTCCCTTTCACTAACGCGATCAACTCACTGCAAGGATTAGCTCTGAAGCCATTGTCCGCAACAACAATTCTACATGTTCCTCTTTTACCGAAGAAGCATCGTATCCTGTCGATAATGTAAGGTTCTGGTTGTAGCTGCTAATTAACAAAAGGAAACCTGGCGGCATCATAATCGGACCTGCAATATAGGCATCAATCACTTCCACATCACTGAAGAAAATGGGCTGGTCGCTAATTATGCCGACATTCGATAAAATCGGGTTCGACTTTTTCGATTTTATCCCTTCTTCCATTGACATGTGAAATGTTTTCTTCAACTCCTCGTAGTTAAGTGCTGCAAGTGTTTCTAACGTAACCATCCCATTGACACCAAGCCTTGGATTTTTCGCTTTCTTTGTCTGCCTGTTTACTTTCATTAAGGTATCGAGAAACGGTTCATGCTCAAGTACTTCTATTTCGATATTCATCGAGCTCGACAAATTGCATATGGCTTTAGCCTTGCCGTTCGGTAAGTGCTGCCGCAAGTCCATAGTAACAGGTAAAGGCATAGATCCCGCGCCATACGAACGGGTGATGCTGAATAAAGCCCTATAATAAGCTGTCAAAAGCAAATCATTAAACGATACTCCGTGTAGACGGTTAAATGTTTGAAATGAACGGTAAGATTCCGGTTGAAAACGATATGCAGACGTCCAAAGCTTCTGCTCTGTGCTCGGATCAAAAGGAAATGCCCACTTGGCAATAGGCTGTGCCTCTGACGCATCCCATGCCTCTAAAAGATTATGATATCCGAGCTGATCGAACACGATCCCTTGATCACGTCTTCCCTTATTTGGGACTGTTGGTGGGCTGTTCGGACTCGAACTTAAATGATTGTACGTGGATGACAACAATGAAATATAATCCTTCACTCCTCCAGCATCGCAGCAAGCATGATTGCATTTGACGCATATTAAATCATAAGTAGATCTGAATACACGAATGCTTATTAAGGGATCAACTCGCGCATCACTAGGTGCACAAATGAAAGCTTTAAGCTGAGTCTCCACATCATCCGTTTCATGGATAGAGACGCCATTTAACATGTCCAAATCGGCTCTTCTTTCCCAAAACCATTCTTGATTTTCTTCCGCTAACCGACAGCCTAGTACAGGCTCGATATCCAACGTCACGCGATAGGCCTGAACAAGGAGTTCCATATCTACAAAACCAACTAAGCGAAGAACACAATGAATTTGATGCCCAAATAATGAATTTACTCTATCCTGTGCCACGAATGGATATCGCGTGGAGTTCCCAGAATGGATTAATGATCCTGCGTCTTTCAATTGATTCACGATTTTCATCTCCTTTTAAAGAATGGGGCGGTCATCGAACATCCGAAACACTGCATAACTCATATCACATTCAAGTCAACAAACTGCCTAGTGCTCATAAAATGCTCTAACGCCTCATCCCATGGTCGCAGCATCTCGAAGCCTTGGAACATAATTGACAACTGACCCAATGAGCACGACGGAGGACGAGGAACGCTCGACAAGGACTCCGATGCGATCAAGCGTTTATCTATGTTTTGGACATTCAACAGTCGGAGAATTTCCCTGTAATATTCGAATTTATTGCATCCCCCACTATTTGTAACATGATAAATTCCATAGGATTCGGTTCGGATCAGTCCTTGTATGAAGGCTGCCAAATCAATAACGGAAGTCGGAGATCCGATTTGTTTCGGACTTACCTTCAAGGACTGCTGACGATTCAACACATCTATAATCGATCGAATGAAATTCTCCCCATAAAGCCAAGAGGTGCGTACGATCCAGTATTTAGTGTGGAAAGAGCGCACGAACAACTCCCCTCCTAATTTCGACTCGCCATAAACATTTAAAGGCCGAGGATTATCATACTCACCGTGCTCAGCTTTGGTACCGTCAAACACATAAGCCGAACTTAAGTAGAGCAGCGAGGAACCACACTGCTCAGCAGCAACCGCCACATTGCGGGTTCCGTAGCTATTTACCAAGTAAGCATTCTTTGGGTCGCCTTCCGCTTTGTCGATATTTGTGATTGCGGCAGAGTGAATTACCACATCCGGAGATACATCCCTCACAACAGAACTGGTATTGGACCATGAAGTAATATCTAAGTCCTTGCTTGAATAGGCAAATACGTCATGTTCGCTGCTCAATTTTCGAATTAATTCGCTGCTTAGTTGGCCGTGCGCTCCGGTAATTAATACTCTCATCCAATGACCTCCCCCCGTTTTTGGGGACGATTATGTGCTCGGTTTTTGGTGTTTCAGGATCGTACTTGCTACAATGGGAATTGACGAATGAACTCCTCGACCCCATTCTTTTGTCGCATTAAGTGTCCCACCTGGCTAGCCTGTTTCTTGAATTCGGAGTTGGTCACGGCCTCTTTAATGGCGTGCAACAGCTTGTCGGCAGTTAACTTAGAACGATTGATCGGATCGGGCCCCAGCTTTTTCGCTGCGATCGTACTCCCCCATCGATATTGATCCATCGCATGCGGAATAATAATTTGCGGAACCCCTGAACGCGCTGCGCAATGCGTCGTTCCCGAACCGCCATGATGGATGATGGCTCCCATCTTAGGAAACAGCTTCAAGTAAGGGGCAAAATCTATCGTACGAACATTGGCATGATTCAAGCCTGTTCCCAATTCAGCCCAGCCTTTTAGGATGATAAATCGCTGCCCGCTTTTCTCAATTACTTCATTTAGTATATTTCTTGTACGCAAAGGATCTGGATCCGTGCTGCTGCCAAATCCAATGAAGACGGGGGGATCCCCTTCCTCGATAAATTGGGATATGCTTGGATCAAGATCAGCCCCGTCTTCAAAATGCCAATATGCAGTTTGAGTAAAGCGAAATGCAGGATTGGCCCGTACAGGCTCCAGTACCGGATCGGCCGGAATGATAATATCGTTTAACAAATAGTGTTGAATATCGCGAACCGGGGGTAATCCCAGCTTATCCCTTTCCTCATTTAACGTTTTCAATATCATTCGATTTTGAAATTTGCTGTCTCCCCACCACAAAAAGCGATTGACCCACTGTGGGCAGTCAAGAGCGTTGATAAGCAATGGCGGATAACTCCGAGAAGGCAAAACTTGCGGGATAGCCACGGATAATCGAAATGGGATCCGGTAATATTCTGCTACAGACCTCGCCGCATACATAACACCTGATGCGATCATGATATCCGCATCAATAGCAGCCTCTTTTAACTGGCTAATATGTCTTTGCACCTGCTCCCGTAATAACTTTACCGTGAGTTTCATGATTCGCATCGGGTTTTTCCCCATGACTTTATCAGCATGCTCTTGAAGCAGGGCTTGAAAGTCGACGCCTATAGGAATAAACTGAAAACCGCATTTGCGCACGAAAGAATCATTGTTGGGCGGAGCGCATACGACAACGTCATGACCTAATCGCATTAATTCGTTTGCGAGGGCAAGCATCGGAAACAGGTCTCCGTTCGAACCTTCACTGGCCAGTACGATTTTTTTCAATGTCTTACATCCCCCTTTGCCGCAGGGTTATCATCCTTCATAAAGGATATAACTCTTTCATTTACAATTTCAGGAACTTGGAGATTAAAAAAATGTCCCACCCCCGGCAACATTTCCATGACGGCGCTAGGTAAGCACGATCTCGCTTTAGCCATCGCAGCTTGCGGATTCTGGGTAATATCCTGTTCTCCCAACATGATCAAAAGCGGACATGTAATAGTGTTCAGTTCTTCGTCTTTAAAAACATGCGGCCATACTCTTTTTCCTGCCTTTACATTCGGATGAGGCTTCCTCCACAATGCTCCGGCAACGACCTGTTCGAAGAAATGGGTATGGGATTCATGCTGGTTCCAGCGAAACAGCTTCGATACGAATTGTCTCCGGGTGGATATAAGGGAATTACAGATGATTTTGGCAATGAATTTGCCACTTAAGCCCACTAGTCCTGATGAAGGGCTCATTATTATCGCTCGGCCAACGCGTTCAGGGAAATGAATTGCGAGATTTAATGCCAGCAATGCTCCAAAAGAGAATCCAACAATATCCGCTCGTTCAATATGTAATGCGTCCAATACTTCACAGAGCCATTGTGCATACTCTTCCCGACTATTCGGAAAACACGTCACCAAGGTTTTATTCTTATCGCCGATAATGTCTACCGCGTATATTCGAAAGTGCTTTGATAACTCCAAGCTATTGCGGTACCACATCGTTGAGCTGAATTCATGAGCGTGAAGCAACACAAGCGGCGGGGCATCCTCACTGCCGCTTGCAATCACGTGAGTTCTTCCAAAATGTGTCTCCAGTTCGACCGAAGTGAATGGAGTATTCCAAAGAGTCAAGGTTCGATCATACGCTTCGTAATAGGTAGATTTCAAATCATCAAATGTTCTGCGTGCCATCCTTTTTCTCTCCTTCTATTTGAACACGAGCAATAAAGTCGCTGATACAACGATTAAACTCTTTGTAATGCGTAATAAATGGAGCATGTCCGGCCCCTTTTATTTCATGATATTCAGCGTGTGGAAGTCTCTTCCTCAATGCAATGGCATGCTCTGGGGATACGATCGAATCCATATCACCGCTAACGATCAGCGCAGGTACGAGAACATCTGACAGCACCTCTTCCGTAGAGGCTTCTTCATTGAAGAAATCAAAGTATTTGGAAATGGAGGGATTGATCTGATGGCTTTTTTCGATAATCTCAAAAGCTTGTCCATGACCAACTCTTTCAAAATCCATCTGCAGCTTTTCTTTTATGTCTAAATCTTGCTTTATGTGAAAGAATCCTCCAGTCAATACAAGAGAGGCCACCAATTGAAAATTCTCCTGTGCTAGCTTCTGTCCAACTAAACCACCCCATGAGGTAGTAATAATATGGACTGGTTCCTGTATACCAAGTCGTTCCAACACTCGAACAAATCTCCTGCTGAGTCCCCCGACGGATAAATCGTGGCGTCCGGTTGACAAGCCGCATCCCGGAAGATGAATAATGATCAACTGATACTGGGATGACCACTCGTTAATTTGATAAATGAATTGTGGAGCTGTAAGCGCAAATCCGGTTATGAGCAGCAACGGTTTGCCTTTACCAATCACAATGACTTCCGTCTGCTCTTCAATGGAATCCTTCGCCAACATATGCAGCATTTTCGGGCTCCGCTTCCGACTAGGCTGCATATACTCCTCAATAAAATTAAAGCTTCGCAATTGGATGCCGCCCCGTTCTCTCATCTGGTACCATTTCAAAAGAAATGATTTGTCCGAATAAGGACCCATCTCCAAAATTTCCAAATTTCCAGGGAGCTTAGGTATGCCACCCTCAGCATTTCCATTGCCTTCATTTCCTGCTGACGTTTCATCCTTATCAATGTCAATACTCTTCGGGCTGGAGGTGAACACTTGGTTATGTTGGGTAATCTGCCCCCCGAACTCTTCTAACAAATAGGAAATGAAGCGGGAAATGGGCGTATATTTAAAAAACAGATCTATTTTCAGCTCCAGCCCGTATTTTCGATTGATTCGTGCCGCCAATTCCGTGAGTGAGATTGAATCGAATCCCAACTCGGCCACTTCGGCATCAAGACGAATTCTCGATATCGGTTCCTTCAATGTATCTGCCATCATATGAATAATTTCTTCCTCTAGGAGAAGCAGGCTTTCCTCGGGACTCGGACTGTCGGCTTTTCTCAGAATTTCGTCTTTGTTATTCGCCGCTTGAAGCACAATGTCCGCTTCTTTTGGTATCCAATATCTCTCTTTAGCAAATGGGTAGGTAGGCAATGACAATCGTTTCGGCCGCTGCCGATCATAGAATAGTCCCCACTCCAAATCCACACCCGATACCCACAGTTGAGAGAGCTTTCCTAAATTACGATTTTGAATTAACAAACGTATGAATTCGCTTCCTTCCGGTCCGGCAATCAATTGCGTAAGATTGGCGCCACCACTCTTTGAGTATCCCTTGTAAACGTTATCAATTTCTGTGTTTCCGTCAGCGAATAAAGTAAGCTTACCGTGTAATTCCATCACATCAGACACAATAAAAGCCACTCTGTGATCAAGAGCCTCCCTGCCCAACTGCATCGTATAGGCAAGTCGCTTAAGAACGGAACTGTTGCAATCTCTTTCGCAACTAGATACATAATTTGCAAGGAGTCTCGCATATTCGGGCAGCCTATCCTCTTCCTTTGCCGAAAGAACAACGATGTATGCATTTTCTTCTTGCTCTTGTGAATAGGCTTCCTCAATATACTCTTCTAGTACGACATGGGCGTTCACTCCACCTATGCCAAATGAACTGATCCCAGCTCTTCGCGGATTTCCACCATTTCCAACCTCAGAGCACCAGTCCGATACATCCCTTCCCAACACAAAAGGCGATCCAGTCAACTGAATATATGGATTAAGACTATTAAAATGGACAAGGCCGGGTAGCTTGCAATGCTTCATCGCCAACATAACTTTTATTACGCCAGCAACTCCTGCGGCCGCCTCAAGATGTCCAAGATTCGTTTTAAGAGAACCCAGCCTACAATTAGGTATTTCGGGCACAGGCTTATTCCACTTTTTGTATAACATTCTGAACGCTTTCTTCAGAGCGTCAATTTCAATCGGATCTCCCAACTTGGTTCCGGTGCCATGCGTCTCAATATACGATACCGTCTGCGGATCGATTCCCGCGCGTTCGTAAGCTTTCACAAGTACCTCCGCTTGAGCGTTCGGGTTGGGAGCTGTGAATGAGCTGGCCCGTCCTCCATGATTAACAGCAGAACTCCTAATTACGGCATAAACGTGATCCCCGTCCGCTTTAGCTAGATCTAATCGCTTCAACAGCAGGATACCAACGCCTTCTCCACGGACATAACCGTCTGCTCTCTCATCAAAGGTTTTACAGCTGCCATCCTCGCTCAGCATTCCTGCTTTACTCTGCATCAAATAAGGGTTCGGACTCGCAATCACGTTCACGCCTCCCGCCAGAACCATATCGCATTGGCCTGAACGAATCGCCTCAACTGCACGATGTATAGCTACCAAGGAACTGGAGCACGCAGTATCGATAGGTTCACTCGGACCACTGAAATTAAACATATAAGAAATCCGATTGGTGAGCCCCCATTGACACATCGCTGCAGGAATCCCTGCCTGAAGCTGCAACTCCTTATAATCCGCGGTACAGACTCCTAAAAATACGCCCGTACTCGTTCCTGACAATTGCTTGGCCCGATAACCTGCATCTTCTATCGCTTTCCATACATGCTCTAAAACGAGGCGTTCTTGCGGATCCATCATCTCGGCATCTCTGCCGGATATCCCAAAAAAGTGGGGATCAAATTTATCGATCTCATGCATGAATCCGCCCCACTTAATATTCGTTTTATTATGTTCAACCCGCGGATCTCCGAAATAAGCTTTCCAATCCCAACGATCCTCTGGAATTTCACTAATCAAATTCCGGCCAGCAACAAGATTTCCCCACAGCTCATCCACATTTGCGGATTGAGGAAATGCCCCACTTGCTCCAATGATGGCAACAGGGATGGTGGCTCCATCAACTGCTTGTGTGGACTGTTGTTCATATTCGCTAATCATCGCTGGTATTTCAGTTTCCCTTGATACGTCATACTCCATCGGTGACATGTAAGGTTGTTCCGTTTCCTCCGAAGGGCTCAAGTTATCGGAATGCAACTGGTATCGCTCCTCCGCCATACAAGAATAAACATTTCTGATTTCCCCCCGGTGATGATCAGACAAATATTGAACGATAGAATATGCAGTAGGACTTCCATAGAATACGGTTGGTGTCAATTCTATCGTATATTTTTCGTTTATTCGGTTAGCCAGCTCGACAAAAGTAATGGAATCAAACCCATACTCACTTAAGCTGATATCCATCTCAATTTCACTGAATTCCAATCGAATGATTTCGGAAATAATCGTCTTAACGTCTTTCTCTAAAGCATCCAATAAAGCACCGTTCAATAAATCCGATTGTTCGTGGTGAACTGTACAGGATATATTCCCCTCACCAGACTGTAGTTCCTGAACAAACTCCGATGAACTACGGCTCTCACCAGCCGAATAATAATTGCGTTGAACTGTGTCTCCGTGCTCTTCAGCTATATTTTGGGCAATCCTATGAATCGTAGGTGACCCATAAAACACGGTGGGACTCATTTCAATTCCGAAACGATCATTAATCTGATTGGCCAGTTCCACGAACGTAATCGAATCGAATCCATACTCCGCCAGGCTCGTCTCATCATCTAATTCATTGCGGTCGATTTTAATGATCGCAGCTGCAAAAATCGAGAGTTCATTCCTCAATCGGTCAAGATTAAGCGATGCATCGATTGTCTGCGCGTTTATATCCGTTTTATTGCCGACAGGCTGGGATGATGACAAATAGGAGGCAATTTGCTGCACCGGCATTCTCTCCGGTTGCTCCTCTTCTTTTTTGGCCGCCAGCCAACTTTTTATTTTTGAATGATTACCTGCGAGCGCCATAATTTCCACCTGACTCAAATAGAGAGCATTTTCAAAAATTCGGCACCCGGTATCGGCACTGATTGCTCGTATTCCGGAAGTTTTATAAATGTATTCTTCCATCTGCGAATCTACAGACATTCCTCCCTCTGTCCAGAGAGGCCAATTGATGGATATGCTGTGTCCAGAGCGACCAACTTGATTACGATACTGAGCATAACCATCTAAAAAGCGGTTAGCATAAGCATAATCGGCTTGTCCCACATTGCCCAGCTTCCCCGTAATTGAAGAGAACAACACGAAATATTGCAGTGGTTCATTCCAAGTCGCCCGATCCAGCAGCACCGTTCCGGCAACTTTTGCTGCCAGCACTCTGCAGAACTGAGCGCTTGTCTTATTTATGATTACGCTGTCCTCTGCGATGCCGGCACCATGAATAACTCCTTGAACGAATCCAAAATTATTCTTGGTTCGTTCAATTAACCTATCTACTTCATCCGGTGAGGTTACATCAGTCTGAACGTAAAGCACCTCTGATCCAAGCGAGCGAAGGTGACTAAGTTTATCAGCAATCCGTACATCCTCCTCAGATCGACCAGCGAGGACGAGGCTAGTCTTCCGCGTTCTCGCCAAAAATTGTGCGACAATAAATCCGATGCCTCCGACTCCTCCCGTTATAATGACAGCGCCGTTCTTCTGTGGAGGGACAGTATTGATTACGACAGATGGAGAATCCTTCACTTCATGCAAGGTTAGTACCTGTCGTCCATGAATCGAGCATGCTATTTCTACTTCATCTGCTTCACCATCAAACTCTCGCAGGATTTGCTGGAATAGTTTGATCCTTTGCTCCCAGCCGCGCCGCTTCGAATCTTGAATGTGGCAGGTTTGAATGATAATGCTCGGAAATTCCTTACGAACCGATCTCGCATAACCACCGACTGCCGTAAAAAAAGGATTTGGGACATCGCTCTCACTTTCATACATGCACATAATCCGAAGAGTCTGAGGCTTCCCGCTTCTCATCCAGGCTTTTGTTAGATGAAATAAATTCAGGATATATTCATCCAGCCTGTTCTCCTTCTCATACATTTCCGTTTCCCAATCCTGCCAGTCCCAATTGACTATCCACACCCACTCGGTATGCCGCTCATTTGACATTAGCTCCAGCAGTCGATCCATATGCTCCGGATTCCTTACATTCAATCCAAATTCCTGACTATCTATTTGGTCAAACATGTCTCCATCCTTGACCCAGTATAATTGCGACTCGCTGTATTCCTCTCTCAGAATCGCCAAAAAATTGCGATATAGTTGCGGAGTGAGATCGAAAATAACAAGGTTTCGCTTGTTTTGTGTTTTCTCAAAGTCGCCAATCGGTCTCGGCTCCCATTTACTGCTGTAATAAATCAGTTCTTCTGTCTCAAGTGAAAGATTATCCGAACGATAGCTTGCAAGCTGCTTCTCTTTGAAACGTTTTACATAAATCAGCCCTTCTTCCGGGCTTACAATGCCTGATTTAATGCCCTCGATAACTTCCTGCAAAGACGAGAACTTCGTCATATTCTGTTCCCTCCCAGTAGTTGAACAATTTCCAAAGAACTGGCGGTTCCCTTTTTCACACTATTCAACATTTCCAGCAGTTCCGCATCGCTCATGGCAGCACTCTTTTTCGACACCGGTACCTTGCGAACCAAGTAATCCGTTACTAATACCCGAACTTTACCCTCTATATCTGTTATACATAAACGATATCGCTTCGCTTGTTCCCCACCTGGAAGTTGGACATCTCGATATTGCACATAGACATAGCCGACATCGCATACGCTTCCGCTCCACTTCACTTCACCGATTGAAAACGGCAAGAACATCTCTTCTCCATCTTCCTCTGCTCCGCCAAAACCGATCAATGATTGAAAGGCACCGTCGAGTAGCACCGGATGCAGTAGATAAGACTTCGATGAGTTTTTTAAATGATTGGGAAGACAATACCGGGAAAGAACCTCATGCTCACTCGCACTTACACTTTCTATCGTTTGAAAGGAAACTCCATAATGGAATCCCATGCTGCGGAATATTCCATAACAATCGAGTCCACTCAACCTTTCCACGCACCTAGCACGAATAGCATCCACTGGGAGTTCACCCAAGTCGGGTTCACTTTCTCCCTTCGACGCGTAGCGTACTTTACCGCGTGCGTGAATATGCTCTCTATCATCGGCACCTGCTGCAATTTGGAATTCGGCCGTCTGTTCTCCCGTCGGCTCCAATCGCAGCCACGCTTCCGTTGGAGTTGAAACTTGCAGTGGCTTTAACCAAAATATATTTGAAATCGCGGTTACTTTTTTTTCGGGATAGGACAATTGACCCGCGGCCCTTGCCATCTCCAAATAAACAGCGCCCGGCACCACTACGTTTCCTCCAATGACATGATCCTTGATGATTGACTCGGATAGATGAAATGTTTTTTTGTATCTTTGCAAACCGAATACGGATTCATTGGAATCAAGCAGCGGGTGCAAATGCCCGAGATTTACCGCCTCTGATTTGACTGCAGCAGTTTCACTAAGCCAATACTTCTTCATAGCAAACGGATATGACGGCAAAGGAACTTTTCGTACTTCTGTATCGCCATAAGCGCCGTTCCAGTCAATATATACTCGGTTGCAATATAATTGTCCTAATCGCTGCAGCAGGTTCTCTCTCTCAGAACCGACAGGATCGGATTGTCGCAAAGCCTGCACGAGCCGCATTGATTCTTTTTTTTCATCTGAAGGGATATCCTCTTTATTTCTTGCTGATTTGTCCATACCACAGAAAATATGCTGATGACTGTGCCCTGCCGCAGCATCATTCAACCGTTCAACAAAATCTTCCATACTATTGGCGAGCAAAGCAATGCGATAATCGAAGTGACTGCGGCCTGTTTGCAAGCTATAAGCAATTTCCTTGACAGATGTCGAGCGCCCGTTCTCTTGGCACCAAGCAAGAAGGTCAGAAATTTTTCGGCGAAGGCTGTCCTTGGATTTAGCCGAAATCGGGAAAAGCTGCATTGAAGCCGGATATTCATCCGGCTCCTCGACTTGTATATCATACTCTTCAAGCACCATATGACAGTTCGTTCCGCTATGTCCAAATGAACTGATGGCGGCCCTGCGCGGGTTCCCCGGGTCTGCTGACCACGAGGTCAGCTCAGTAACCATATAGAATGGACTTTCCCGCAAACAGATCTGGCTATTTTCTTTTTCAAAATGCAAGGTAGGCGGAAGCTGACGATGCTTCATCGCCAGTAAAATTTTGATGAAACCGGCTAATCCGGAAGCCGCCCCTGTATGCCCTATATTCGTTTTGACAGATCCCAGTCCGCAAAATTGCTTGTCGGAAGTAAACAATTTGAACGATTCCTGCAACGCATGGAATTCTATCGGATCTCCCAATTTCGTCCCTGTCCCATGAGCTTCCACATAAGTAATCGTAGCGGGATCGATTCCAAATCTCCGATAAATTTCCGTTTCCAGTGCCGTTTGTGACATTGAACTCGGAGCTGTTATGCCGTTCGTTTTGCCATCCTGATTTATTCCAGAGGCTCGGATAATGCCATATATATGATCTCGATCACGAATTGCCTTCGCTGCGGACTTAAGCAGTACAGCTCCGACTGCTTCGCCAGGAACGAAACCGTTGGCCCGATCATCAAAAGCTTTGCATCTACCATCCGGAGACAGCATTCCCATACGACTGGCCAGCACATAACCTTGAGAGGTTGTATATAGCGCAACTCCACCGCAAATCGCCATCTCACACTCTCCGGAACGGATGCTTTCCGAGGCCAAATGAATTGCAACTAATGACGATGAACATGCTGTATCGAGCGTTATGCTGGGTCCCTTTAAATCTAAAAAATAGGAAATGCGCGAAGCCAAAATTGAGTTGGAGTTTCCCAGAAATAATTCGGAACCAATCTCGCTTCCTGTTTCGCATGATGCAAAATAATCGGTATCGCCTTCACAGCCGACATAGACTCCTATCTTCTTGCCCGCCACATCTCGTTTGGAATAGCCTGCGTCTTCAAAAACCTTCCACGCTTCTTGCAGAAATAAGCGCTGTCTGGGATCCATCAATTCGGCTTGTCTAGGTGAAATATTGAAAAACAGCGGATCGAACTTGTCTATATTCGACAAAAAACCGCCGTCTTTACAGTAGCTCTTGTCTTTTGACTTCCGATCTGCATCGTAAAAACCATTCACATCCCAGCGTGTTATTTCTTTTACCGAATCCCTTCCTGACGCAAGATTCGTCCAATATTCATGAACGTTATCAGCTTCTGGAAATCTTCCAGAAATACCAATCACGGCAATACCTTCATCGCTTATACGCGATTGCGTCAAGAATTCATCCGCTTGCAAAATTTTATAGAGCTTCAACCCGGCTTCTGCCGTTAGTTCTTGATTTCGCACCATTTGAAGAATTTGCTTCTTGTACGCGTCAATGTCAATCATGACGATGCTCCCCTCAGCAGATGGCCTGCCGCATCCACATCCAGTTCTTTGCGTTCCAAGCTTTTAAAAAGCTGGAAAAGCCTTTCATCTTCATCCTCTTCGGAACCTACACCCACAATATAATCAGCTAATCGTCCAATTGTTGCATGATCGAATATATCCTTTGGCGTCAAATCAGTCTGCAAGGCATCATTTACTATTTTTACAATTGATAATGCCAAAATCGAATCCACGCCAAGCTCCATAAAAGATAATTCAAGATTGATACTTGCTGAATCCATATGCAGCACTTCTGCCACACTGCGGGTAATCAGTTCCGTAACCTCTTCTTTTCCCGCTCCTTTGCCCGCAATCTTCATAGAGTCATCATGTCCTGGTGACATGTTATCTTTTTCAAGCTCAAATGTAACGGAATGACTGTGATCTACATTCATTAACTCCAATACGTATGGTTGAGCCTTAATGGCTGCAACTTGACGGATATTAGTGCCCAACAGACTTTCGATCAACTGTAAGCCTTCGGTTTCGCTTAACGGATAAGCCCCTTGTCGCTCAATGTATCGAGTTAATTCTTCATTAGACTCCCCGCGGCGCTTGGCCCAATACCCCCAGTTAACCATATACACAGGGAAGTGGGATTCTGTTTGAAGATAAGAAACGTAAGCATCTTTAAACTCACAGCTTGCCGCGTAATGGGCCCATCCAGTCGTTCCGATAAATGACTGAGCCGAGGAAAAGAAGAGGAAAAAGTCCAGTGGTTCATGCTGAACCAGAGTATACAGCACCACGCTTCCTTTTGCCTTCGACTCCAAGGCTGTTCGCAAATCCGTTTCTGACATGTCTTGCACCGCTTGGGGTTGAACATCTAAAGCTGAATGAATAATGCCGTGAATCGTTCCGAATTGCGACTTTGTCCGTTCTATTGCTATTCTCATCGCATCATAATCAGCAACATTCGCTTGCAAGTAAATTACTTTACCCCCGAGTGATTCCAAATGCTCTATCTTCTTCTGCATATCAGTATTCATTTCACTTCTTCCAATTAAAGCGAGAGAAGCATTTGACGTTTTCGCCATATACTCAGCAAATATATAGCCAACCGTTCCCAAACCGCCGACAATAACGTAAGCGCCCTGATGTCTAAAACGCGTTGGCGTAGTTGAAACGGTTATCTTTTCGGGAACCAGAATTCGTTTGAATTTTTGGAATCCACGAATGGCTATTGTTTCTCCACGCGCCTGAGCAGGCTCGTACGCAATAGCTTTGGCAAGGCTCATTATTGCGTTCCCATTTGAATTCTGCACTACGTCGCTCCAACTCAAGTCTAGTTGAGTCAAGCGCAGTTGCGGAAGCTCCTTTGCCAATGTACGTGCCAGTCCATGCACCCCTGCCCCAAATGGAGTCACGATATCATCCGGCAGTACGTCGTAATGATTATAAGTTACGATTCTCAATTCCAAGCCAAGATCAAGCTGAGCAGCCATCAATGCTTTTACCAAGCGAAATAAAGATAGCGTCCCCTGTTCTTGACTATCCTCAAGCATGCTTATCTGTTCTCCAGCGCTGCATCTAAAATTCGCCAAAAAGTATACCGTATTCAGTCTCGAATATTGACTGATATGCTGATGAATCGCTAACGGATTACTAGCGTCAATAATTGTTTGGGATGGATAAATCTCTGCTGTATCTCTTCCCAGAACTGTTACTGAGACTTCATCCGCCGAATGCAGGGAACGAATTGCAGCCACAAGCGGGTCGGAACTATCGGAAGTCATGATAAGCACCTGTTTACTGCCAATTTGGAATTTTTGCCCCTCTGCCGATGGTGTGGGCGCCTGCTTCCATCTTGGTACGTAAGTATAGTCCGTGCCTCTGGAGTCTTCCTCTCCGTCCGCAACCTCTTTGGAACCGGTCTGGAACAAGGATTCCATCCGTTGAGGCAGTGCTGCACTGATCTTTGCCCGATCCTCTGGCCAATATCGTTCTTTAGCAAACGGATACGTGGGAGCTGGGATCCGATGTGGAGCCTGGCATCCATAAAGGAACTCCCAGTTCAAATCAACTCCGGATACCCATATCTGTGCCAGCTTATGCAACTTCCGGTTTCGTATTATTGCCTCTACGAACTGCCGCCCTTCTTCACCTTCGAGCAATAAGCCATATTTTTCATCCGTCTGTTTGCTCGTTCCGGTAAACATACCTTCGATATTGTGCTCGCCCTTGCCGTAAGCCAAAAGCTTCTCCTGTAATTCCGATATGGAACCGATAACAAATCCAACTCTCTCCTCCAGCATTCTCCTGCCGATTTGGAAGGTATAGCATAGATTCGCAATGTTAGGTTGTTCACTGCCGTCATTTCCGCTTATAAAGCGTACAATTTGCAGGGCATAATCCTGCAAGCGCTCTTTGTTTTTTGCCGAAAGAGGAAAGATATACAAATCAGCCGCATTCGATTCCACTGCATGTAATGGTTCGACATCTAATGATTGCGGCGCTTCTTCGACGATCATGTGACAATTTGTTCCACTAAAGCCGAAAGAATTAATTGCCGCTCGCCGCGGTGCTCCGTCCGATGCCCATTCCTGCAATTCTCGGTTCACAAAGAACGGAGTAGCCTTGAAGTCGATGTGCTCATTTTCCTTCGCGGCGTGCAGCGTGGGAGGAAGTAGTTTATATTTCATAGATAGCAATATTTTGATTAGTCCCACTACCCCTGATGCAGCAGATGTATGTCCTAAATTGCTCTTTGCCGAGCCAATCGCACAGAATTGTTTCCTATCGGTGTATGTGGCAAAAGCTTGGGTCAATGCCGCTATTTCAATCGGGTCGCCCAATTTGGTTCCCGTACCGTGCGCCTCCAAATAAGTGATTGTTTCAGGATGAATACCGTACTTTCGGTAAACTTCCAACTCTATCTCCGTTTGCGACTTGGCACTCGGTGCAGTAATTCCGTTGGTGCGTCCATCCTGATTGATTTCCGACCCTTTAATCACGCCGTAAATATAATCCCCGTCAGCAACAGCTCGATCCAAGCGCTTCAATACGACGGCTGCGGCAGCTTCCGCAGGAACAATTCCATCGGCATCGTCCGCAAATGTTTTGCATTTTCCGTCTCTGGAAAGCATGCCCGCTTTGCTCATGGAAATGAAGGGCTTTTCGGTTAAATACAATGTAACCCCTCCGGCGAGCATCATATCCGTTTCCCCGTTCAACAAGCTCTTGCATGCTAAATGAACGGCTACCAAAGAACTTGAACAAGCTGTGTCCACGCTGATGGCAGGCCCTTTTAAGTTCAGAAAATAAGAGATGCGTGAGGCCAATATTGAGTTCGTGTTGCCGAGCATCAGCTGTGCATTATAACCCGCGGCTGTTCCCTCCGCGATTGCACTATACTCGTTGCCGAATACCCCTGCGATAACCCCGCATTTGACGTGATTCAGCTTTTCAGGTGCGTAACCGGCATCCTCCAGCGCACGGTAGCTTTCTTGAAGAAATAACCGCTGCTGTGGATCCATCATTTCCACCTCAGCAGGGGATATTTGGAAGAAGATCGGATCGAACTTATCCATGTCCGCGACGAAGCCACCCCATTTTCCATACGTTTTGTTGGGAGCTAGCGGATCGGGATCATAAAACATATTCGGGTTCCATCTGTCAGCCTGCACTTCGCGCACTGAATCGACTCCTTGTCGGAGATTCTCCCAAAGCTCGCGAACATTTTCCGCTCCTGGAAAACGCCCCGATATGCCGATTACAGCAACATCCGAAGATGCACCGGATAGTCCCGTGCGTTCCTTTTTAATTGCAGTTTCTGTTGGTGTAGGACATTCATTCTTATTCTCCTGCTCCCTCTTAGCGAATCGTTCCAGCACGACCGATTTTTGATCATCGCGCTTTAAGGAGCAATCCATAGGCTTTTGTACGCCGATAATGCGCTCGATAACCTCTGGATGGGTTTTCGCCAAATATTGAGTTAAATCCCGAAGATTTGAATGATCGAACATCGTTTGAACTTGCAGATTCAATTCCAGCTTCCGGTTCAAGTCATCCAATATTTTGAGACCTATCAGCGAATCGATTCCGTAATCGGAAAAACTTGCGCGACGATCGATTTCAGTCGGCTTCATTTCGAGAGTGTCCGCGAACCATTGCGCCAGCTTATCCTCCATCTTTCTAATCGTATCCCCGTTTATCCCGCCGACATGATGCGGCAAAGCGGCTTCCTCAGCCCGTTTGTATACAACGTCTTCTTTATAATGAAGACTGTTTCGAAGCCACTTTCCGACTGCATCCGTATAGCTCGCTGCATGCTTAAAAGCCGATTCGTTCATCATCAACAATTGTTCTTGAGTCAGCAGATCGTCTGCTTTTTCCAAGGTTAGCAGCACATAGCGAAAGAGGTTCAAAGACAATGCCTTTCCGAAATTGTTCCAAGCACGGTGTTCCGTTTCCATGTCAGCTAAGTGGGGATATTTCTCCTTAAGTATGGACAAGTTCTGCTCAAATTCCGGATCATGCAAAAAGTTGGATATCTCTTGACTGCAATCGATGCAATCAATTACTCGCAGACGATTCTCTGCAAGAATTCGGCTGTACTGCCCCTGTGTATTCGTATACTGTCCGACATGGGGCAAATGTACTTCATTCACTGTGTTAGCGAGGCAATCCGCCAATACAACAGTTCCCTTCCGCTTTAAATGCCTAGCGATGTTCCCGAATACCCCGTGTTTATCCGCGATATGCACTGTCACTTCTAGTCCAATGATAAGATCATACATGCCGGGGAAATCCTCTTTTGCACTGTCTTTGCAATGAATAGTAATCCGATCCACCAAACCTTCTCGGCCAACTCGCCGTTGTCCAAATTCGGCCTGATTGGCTGATATGGTATATCCATCGCAATGTATATGCTCATGGGCTCTTGCGAGATGGAGCAAATCAGTTGAAAAACCGCAGCCGATATCCAACAAATGATGTACTTTGCTAAAATCTACATGCCGATACAGCATATCTCTCATTTCTTTTTGTTTAGCCAAGGCGAATTGGGCCATAGCCGGATATTGCTGAGGCTCGGAAAATACGTTCAGCCATGAAAATCCTGTTATCTTCTCCGAAAACGGGGCGAATGTCAAATAACCTTCCTTTTCGGTGCTTTCCTCATATAATCGAACTGATGCATCATAGTAGTCGGCTACTACGGCATCCTGATCATTCAACGCCGGTTTCGATCTGCCATCGTAATTCGGAACCGATTCATCATTCGCACTGTACAACCAGCATTTCCTTTGTTCAAAAGGATAAGTAGGCAAAGGTACCCTCCTCCGTTGGATATCATTCACAAGCGGCCAATCCATTTGTTCGCCAGCCATCCACCGCTCCAGCAGCTTTACGATTTGTTCATTCTCGATCTGAGAAGCGAGTAAAGTAGAATATTCGATCTTCCAGTCCGCTCTATCTCCCATTGCCGAAACAGCTAAATATCGACCAATTTGCTCCTTCAGCTCCTCTGGGGTTCGGCAAACAAAGGCCGTCCTCTCCGCAAAGGCTTCTCTTCCGAACTGCAAAGTGTACGCAATGTCCGGCATTTTTGCCGTAGGATAGTCATGTCGCTCCAAATGCTGCAACAATCGCTCGGCATAGCGCCGCAATTGTGCTGAGGAGCGAGCGGATAGTGGAACGATGCATTCGCCCGGTATAAGCGTCTCGGCATATGGCGGCAACTCAATTGATTGGTATTCTTCTACAATTAGATGCGCTTCTAAGCCACCTGCTCCAAAAGAGCTGATGGCAGCGCGGCGTGGAAGCTCTTTGTACGTATCTCCGTCATGGATAGTCATTGCAGGCCAGTCTGTCAGTTCCGCCGGAATATAGAATGGCGATGCTTCCAAGCAGATCGACGGGTTTATTGAATCAGCCACTTTATTAGGAACGAAAGCTTTATGTTTCATCTGCAGCAGCACTTTTGTAAGCTGTGAAATACCGGCTGCCGCCTCCAAATGTCCGATTATCGGCTTTACCGAGCCAACAGCACAATATTGCCGCAACGGTGTCCTTGCCTCGTAAGCACGCCGAACCCCAGTCCATTCAATCGTATCCGTCATATCGCTGCCCAAAGCTTGAAGCTCAACGTACCCTATCGTTTCTGGATGAATTCCGCTGCTGTTCATGACTTCTTCGATCAATCCCATCTGTGACTGCGGATCGGGTAAAAAGAATCCCGAAGAATATCCCTTGTGACAGATCCCAGATCCGCGAATGATTCCGTAAACATAATCGCCATCTTCAATAGCTCGCTCCAACGATTTCATCAATACTGCTCCGACGCCCTCCCCTGGTATAAAGCCGTTTCCAGCGGCATCGAACATGCTGGTTTGTTCTTTCGTGGAGAGCATTTTGCTCTGGCACATGCCCAGATATCTCGAAGGATGCAAGTATAGATTGACACCGCCCGCGATTGCAGCCTCGCTTTCGCCATTCAGAATGCTTCGGCATGCCAAATGAATCGCTGCTAATGACGAAGAACAAGCCGTATCTAATGCCAAGCTCGGACCAGTAAAATTGAAAAAATACGATATCCGGTTTGGCAAGCTGAAGTATGTAGAATGAATAGGCGTTCGATCGGGAGAATTCCATTGATTGGCCCCCAACAATGGGTATGTCATGGAAGTCACACCCACGAATACCCCTACCTTTTTTCCGCTCCAAGCCTCTTTGGCATATCCGGCGTCTTCTAAGGCAGACCATACCGTTTCTAAAAATTTGCGTTCTTCCGGATTTATCATTTTTGCCTCAAGAGGATTCATCTTGAATAGCATTGGGTCAAATTCATCCACGCCATCGAGAAAAGCCCCATATTTGCAATAAATGTCCCCTTCTGCAAGCGGCAGCGAGTTATCATGTCCATAATCCCCATGTTTCCAACGGGTCTGAGGTATTTCCGTAAAGCACGATGTTCCCGATTTCAGAATATCCCAGAAATCTTCGATTGTACGTGCTCCAGGATATTGCCCTCCGATACCCACAATCGCAACGGCTCCACGCTCAGGAAAAGCTGCTTGAGGACAACTTGTCTCATGCACGCTCCGCTTTGATTCTTGAATGCTTTCCGATCGATGCACCGGTGTGCTTACCTTCCCCAGGCCAAGCACATTTCCAAGCCGATCTGCATAATGCACTGCGAAAAAGTCAACCAGTTCGTCAACTGTTTGGTACTCATAGAGCAGTGTTTTGGACATTTCCCCGAAATCGGATTCCACTTTTGAATTGAACAGCTTGATCGCAATCGAATCAAGCCCATACTCTTGAAAAGGCGTCGAATTGTCTATTTTATCTGGAGACAGCTTTAGCACGTTACCCATTGAAGTCTTAATATACTGATGTAGTGCTTGAATAGGCACCTCGCTGTTCTGCAAGCCAGTTGGGCTCCGATGTCCAATTCTTCGTGACCTCTCCTCCATGCGCTGAAGCCAGTCCGCCAGCCTGCCTTTTTTTCCATAAAGAACAGATATTTGAGATTTCCCGCTAGCGAGGGCTAACTCCCAGGATTTGATTCCTTCATCTGTTGGCAAAGACAGGAGCGGTATATCTTCTGTTTGCAAGGCTTCAGCGATCTTCATACCGCCCTCCTTCCAGAGCGGCCAATTTATAGCCAATGAAAGCCCTTCCCTGCTCCCCTCTTCCCTCAGCTTGCTGCGCGCAGAGCAGAAATGATTCAAGAACAGATTCGCATATGCATAATCGCATTGTCCGGGATTCCCCCATACCGAGCTCAAGGAGGAGAAGACGACAAACCAGTCTAGCTTCTCATTACGAGTCGCCTCATCCAACAATAATGTCCCAAACAGTTTTGGCTTCACAACCGCTTCCATGTGTTCTCTTTCTTTATTGATCAGAAAAGAGTCGAAAATGGCACCGGCACTATGAATGACCCCATTAATACACGAAAATCGACGTTTGGCCTCGGTGATCGTACGTTCTGTATCATCCGGTACAGATACGTCCCCTTGAATGTAAAGCACTTCCGCACCTAGCGATTCCAATTCCGTTATTTTGTTCTCCAGCGCGGTAGTAAGAGCTGATCTTCCGCATAATACGAGCCGAGCCTGCACTGTAGCGGCTAAATAGCGGGCAAAAAGATACCCTACTCCGCCCAATCCACCGGTAATGATGTACACTCCACGCTGTCTCAACGGAACTGACGGGACTGAATCTGTTTCGAGCGGACAGACAATTTGGCGTTTAACATGCCTATCTCCTCTTAGAATCTGAACATCTACTTCTCCATCTTGATTGAGTGCTTCCTTCGCAATGATCTCTGCGGATTCGTTCATGCTTGCATCGCACAACTCAAGACAACACACGTCCAGCACTGGATTTTCCTGGCGCACCGATTTCAGAAAACCAGCCATCGCAGCATACTGTGGTTGAACGCTGCCATTGGATTCGAATACGTAAAGCAGTTTCACCGGATGCGTTAGTTTCCGTACCATCATGGATTGGCATAAAGTAAACAAGGAGTGGAAGCTGCTTGCCAACTGCTCGGAAAGGTTATGAATATTCGGCTGGAACTGACTATCTGACCACGCATGAATGATAATATCCGGATGTCTGCCACACTGATGTAAATCATTCAACAGCCATTCATAGTCACCATCATTCTCGGGATTCATTGCATAATACCCATCACCCCGCCTTTCAGCCTTCATTCCTCGTACGACTCGAACAATCTCAATCTCCTGTTGCTTCCAGTACTCTTTAAGAACGGTACTCAAATCCTGATTGTTGTCAAATAGAAGAACAGTATTTTTGCTCACAGTTGTATTTGGCAAATCCGATGCTACCCATTCATCATCAAAAAAGAGGAGCTCCATATCCGGAGTCCTCTCTATTGCATCGCCCTGCTTCTTCTTGCGCAAAGTCTTAATCATTTCCATGCCTTGTTCAGCACTGAGCTGATTAGATTTTACCAGTTCAAGCACTTTATCCAACATCTTCTGCTCTTTCATTCCATCACTCCCATGGCCTGCCGCACACGTTCGATCGACGATGTCCCATTCTCCAATTGGCGAAGCAGCTGCAAGAGCTGTTCATCCTCGATCTCCACACTCGGGGCCTGTGTTTCAGGTATCCAGTATCTTTCCCGGGCAAACGGATAAGACGGTAATGGCATGCGAAGCTGCTTACGGCCTCGATGCACCTGCTCCCATGGAATCTGGCTTCCGTTGACCCATAGTTGGGCTAAAGCTGTTAGATCACGTTTTCTTATTGCCTCAGTAATTTCATCAGAAGCTTCATCGAATTCAATGTCCGTTTTCCCTCGAATTTTACGTTCTACTTTGCCGTAGAAGACAGACGGCAATTTCATATCCTCTGCCTTCAGAAGCTCCATTAATTTATTGGACAATTCGGCTTCGTCGGCTGCAATGATCGCAAGCCTCCAACCAAATTCTTCTCGTCCTGATTGCAAAGTACGGGCAAGCCGCTGCAAATCAATTCCGGCAGACTTACCGGATCCACCGCAATAAGGTACGCTCTCCAGCAAATATCCCGTTACTGCTTCCAGTGTAGAGTATACGGCTAATAGAGAAGCAGGAAAGTCGATTTGATAGGCTTTCGAAATTTGTTCGGCCAAGGATACCAATTCAACTTGTGTGAAGCCCAAGTGCAGCAAATGATCCCACGGATCAATCTCTTCTCTGCCCACATTCAATATTTCCGAACTATATCGAATTAGCTCACTTAGGATACTCTCATGAGCCGTAGGCGAAAGGGTCAGCTCATGACCAGCTGGCTCCCCAGTTTGTCCAATAGTTAGAAATTGATAAAGCTTTTTACAATATTCTTTCAACGCGCTCTTCTGCTTAGCTGATATCACGATAATTTGCGGATCAATGCATGAGTCGACTGACCCCACATCGCAGAATTCCTCTAATACGATATGGCAATTGGCCCCTCCGAAACCAAAGGAGCTAATGCCTGCCCTTCTCGGAAGCTCCCTCCCCTCGCAATCTGTCAGCCTAGCCCACGGAATCGTCTTATTGACGATGTAAAACGGCGAACCGTCAAGCTGTATATACGGATTCATCCTTTCAAAGTGTAAATTTCCAGGAATAGTTCCATGCTTCATGGACAAGGCAATCTTGAAAATACCTGCGATTCCTGCCGCTGCCTCCAAGTGCCCTATGCTCGTCTTAACCGAGCCGACGCCGCAATGAGGAACGATCGGAGTGGACTTTCCCCATTTTTGATAAAGTTGCGAAAATGCTGCTTTCAATCCGTTTATTTCAACTGGATCCCCCAAATGAGTGCCTGTACCATGCGCCTCAATATAGGTTACGGTCGCAGGATCAATATGTGCTTTTCCGAATGCTTTTACGATAAGATTCGCTTGTGCATAAGGATTCGGAGCGGTCAATGAATTCGTTTTTCCCCCATGATTGACGGCAGAGCCCTTGATTACCGCATAAATATGATCTCCGTCCTCAACCGCTCTCTTTAATGACTTTAGAATGACAACGCCTGTGCCTTCTCCCCGCACGTACCCGTCTGCACTGCTGTCAAAGGTTTTGCAATTTCCGTCCCGAGCCAGCATGCCCGCCTTGCTAAACGAAATGTGAAGAGTCGGAGTAAGTATCACGTTAATGCCTCCCGCAATCGCCATTTCGCAGTGCCCGTTCTGGATAGCCTCTACGGCCCGATGAATCGCCACCAACGAACTGGAGCATGCAGTGTTTACCGGTTCGCTAGGTCCGTGTAGATTGAGCAAATATGAAATTCGATTTGGAAGCACGGCATGCGACATGCCGGTTGACGTCTGTGCCTCCACTTCTGCCGTTGTATGCTGCAAAATTTCATTATAGTCACTACTTGCCACGCCAACGAACAGTCCGGTGTCAGAACCAGATAAATCCGAAGCCCTGTAGCCTGCATCCTCGATGGCCGACCACACGCTTTCTAGAAAAATTCGTTGCTGCGGATCCATTAGTTCCGCCTCGCGGGGAGATATTCCGAAGAAAAGCGGATCAAACTTGTCCACTTCCTTCATAAAACCGCCCCACTTGATATCGGTTTTATTTATCTCTGAATTCGGATCCCCGTAATATTCCGCCCAGTCCCAGCGATCTTGCGGAATAATGGAAATCATATTCGTTCCCTGCTCGAGGTTCCTCCAAAACTCGTCCAAATCGTCCGAACTTGGCATTTTCCCACTCATCCCGATAATAGCGATGGGCTCATAAGATCGTATTTCATCAGAAGCCACCGTTCCATCCTGCGCTGCGCCAAGTTCATTATCCACCTTAGAAGAGTGAATCATATGATCCGAATCCTCGCTTAAGTCAGCGGGAGGCTCCTTTTTATTCGCCAAGCTTGCACGTTTTTCAGGATGCACTGAATTCCCTTTTTCACGGAGTGCAATGAAAATATTATCCTTGAATTCTTCGAATATCGCTTCTGCAATTCCTTCAATCGTGGAGTGTCCGAAAAAAGAAGCCGGAGTGAGCTCCAGTTGATAAGCCCCTCCCAATTGCGCCGCAAACTCAGTCAATGTCAGTGAGTCGAACCCATATTCGGCAAGCTCCCCGTAATAATCAATTGCCTCGCGATCGATACGAAGAACGGACGAAATGATCTGTACAACGTCTGAACGATATTGTTCATGCCACCTGGTTTCATCGCTTTCGGACGAAATTGATATATCCTTCTCGCGTATGTGACCTTGCTTAGTTCTTCCTGGGTTGTTTTCCGTCACAGTCACGCCTGCCCATTTTCTGATTTTCTCTCCGTTTCCGGCGATGACAGCTATATGGGCATGGTTCAAAAGCAACCCTTCCTTAATAATTGCAAGTCCAGTCTCAGTCGAGATGCCCGACATGCCTACCGCCGTCATGAATAAGCGCTCCGTATGTGGATCGATTTTCATGCCGCCTTCCTTCCATAAAGGCCAACTGATAGAAATGGTTCTTCCTCCGCCTTCACGGACACTCCTGTATTCCGCATAACGATCCATAAAGCGGTTGGCATACGCATAATCGGTTTGTCCCACATTTCCATGCATTCCGACACCGATGAAAACAACATCAAAAAATCAAGATTAGGAACATGGCGCTGCGACGCGCAATCTAAATGAACCGTTCCCCACACTTTCGCAGCCAGAACACCCTTCAAATCTGTAAGCGTTTTCTTAACTAATAAGGAGTCGCGAGTTAAGCCGGCACAGTGGAAAATGCCATGCAGTCGACCAAAGTGGCTGCATATACGTTCTACAGCTCGTTCGGTGTCTGAATAAATTGCCAAGTCAGCTTCGAGATAAATCACTTCGGAACCGTAAGCGCGAAGCTTGGCTATTTTCTCCTCGATACACGGATTAAACGGGCTTCTTCCCAATAGAGCAAGACCGGCTTGATGCGTTCGGGCAAGATGCTCCGCAATTCCAAAGCCGATTCCTCCCATCCCGCCTGTTATCGCATAAATGCCTTTATCTTTCAAAGAATACGCCGAATACTCACTTGGCGAATAGATTTCCTCTATCGCCGCAACTTCTCTTTTACCGTTTTGGTAGCGAATCTCCCTCTCTGATGGCAATATACGAACCAATTCGGTTATCAGCGTTTCTACCATTAAGTCAGAATCATCCTCGACGGGCATTCCCCATTCCACGCTCTTGGTTTGTACATTCGGATGTTCTAAGGAAACTGACTTCAAAAAGGACGCAATGGCCGCGGCATAAGGAAACGGCTGGCCTCCACCATTCTGGAAAGCATAGAGCACATTCAATTGGCGCTTGGACTTGGCTGCCACAAGCTCTCTAATCAGCATGAATACTGGATAAAGGACTTGCTCCAATTGCTCGTCCACCTGAAGCAAATCAGGCTTTTTTTCCGCAGATCGCGAATGAACGATGATATGGCTTGGTTCCACTTCATTTTGCTCTGTCGCACGGATGAGAAGGCGCATATCTTCCTCACTCTCCAGCGCAACGGTATAATGGCCGGAATCCGTTGTAAGGAAGCAGTTCCCCGGCTTAACCCATACAGCCCGCTCGGGATTAACGCATTGTCCCCTTATTTTTCTGAAAAATCCCTCTGAATGGCTCCATACAAGAACGGAGCCCTCGAGCCGATTCTCAGGAATCGACACACGCTCCTCTGGCTTCCAAATAGGTCTGAAGCGCAGCCATTCTGGACTCGCGGTATGATTTTGCTTGACTTGCAACAATGGCGCTGCAGACACTGCACGACTCAAGAACTCCTTTAAATGAACAATCAGGCGTCCCTCGTCGTCAGTAACATACACATCAAAGCATTTCATGTCCGCGATCCGCTGGGAATCCGTCCTATCCCGAACATATGCATAACCGCTTCTCGGTATGCGATCATAGATGTCTATCGTTCCTACTGAGAAGGGAAGATATCGCTCATCTACAGATGCATCGCCGAACAATAAATTTCCCATGACCGTCTGCAGCGCACCGTCCAACATAGCTGGATGCAGATTGAAAATGGAATCATTCTCATCACATTCGGCAGCGAGTTCTAGGCGCGCTATCGCCTCCTGACGATTCACCCATAAATGCTGAATGGATTGAAAGGTCGAACCGTATTGAAATCCCGCCGTTCGGAACATGTTGTAACAATGCTCTTTAGAGTAAGAAGAGCTGCTCCTGTTTACAATTTCTTGAATATCCAATTTACTTGCAGGCTTATCAACCGTCACTGTCCCGATGTTTCCTCTGGAATGGATGATTTCCCCACTTCCCGGCTGGATTGAATAAATTTCATAAGATGCTCCCGCTTTTTCCTTCCGGTACCGAATTTCAAGACGGCAAGGCTCATTCTCTACTGACAACGGGCTTGCCCATATGACATTCCTCAGACTAGAAATCTGCGCTTGAAAAGCAAGCTCCGCCGAAGCGACAGCCATTTCAATATAAGCAGCACCCGGCATTAACGGAGCTGCGCCCACTACATGATCCTGAATATAAAATTCATCACCCGTTAAGGTTAACGAAAATTTAGTTTCTTCGATTGTCGACACATTTTGTTCCACAAGAGGATGCAGCTTTACCCCTGATCGTCTCGAAGCCTTATTTACGCTTTGCCTTCTCCCTTGTCTATACCAATACCGTTGCCGGTTAAACGAGTAAGTCGGGAGCGGTATTTTACGAACCGTTCCAAGCGGCCACAACTCATGCCAAGGAACTTCATTACCTTGGCAATACATTTCGATCGCTGTCTTAACTTTGTTGCCATAATCCGTCGAGAGCATCGCGGCCTCAAATAAGACTTCTTGTGATTCCTCCGGAAATACCTTTGTCTCAATACTTCTGTGATCCTTCAGATTGCAGAGGAAGAAGTTTTCAATCTGTTCACCGTTCAAGTATCGTTTAAGCTTTTCGATTAATTCTTGTTTAGTTTGAACAAGGAGCATCGAACGGTATGAGAAATGCATACGTGAAATCTGCAATGAATAGGAAATATCTGAAATTGAACAATCAACTGCTTCTATTTCCAGCCACTTCAGCATTTTCTTCAATGCACTATCATAGGCTTGTTTGTTTTTGGCCGAGATCGGTACTACATAATAAGGAAGCTCCGGAGATAAACATGCATCTGCACGCGGCGCTTCCTCAATTACCATGTGAGCATTCGTGCCGCTAAAGCCGAAAGAACTGACGGCTGCCCTCCTAGGAACGTCCGAAGCCGTCCATTGTTCTAATTCGGCAGCGACCCGGAACGGCGTCTCTTCAAATTGAATGTGCCGATTTTGCTGCCTGAAATGTATATTAGGAGGAATTTGCTTATACTTTAAGGCTAATAACACTTTAATGACGCTGGCGACTCCGGCAGCAGCAGCAGCATGCCCGATATTGGTTTTGACTGAACCGATTTTGCAAAATTGGGTTTCGTGCGTATACTTGCGAAATGCATTTGTCAATGCTTCCACTTCAATCGGATCCCCCAGCTTCGTTCCAGTTCCGTGAGCTTCCACCAACTGAATGGTACGAGGATGAATATTGGCCTCGCGATAAACGGTAAGCTCGACCTCCGTCTGGGATAGTGTGCTAGGAGCCGTCATGCCATTCGTTTTTCCATCCTGATTGATAGCCGAACCTTTAATAACGCCGTAAATATGATCTCCGTCTCGCAGGGCTGCATCTAGCGACTTAAGTACAACGGCGCCTGCCCCTTCACCAGGTACGAAGCCGTCTGCCCCATCGTCGAATGCTTTGCATCGACCGACGGGAGACAGCATTCCTGCATTACTGGATAAAATAATGAAGGCGGGTGTCAAGGAAATAAAAACGCCCCCCGCAATAGCCATCTCACTTTCTCCTGCAAGTATGCTGCGGCATCCCAAATGAATCGCCACCAGTGATGATGAGCAAGCCGTATCGATAGTGAGGCTTGGACCCTTCAAATTCAGAAAGTACGATATTCTGGCAGCAAGAACCGAAGCGGAATTGCCCCAGAACGACTGGGGTTCCATCGGTACCCCGTCCTCTTGCATTTTGGCGAGATAGTCTCCTCCGCTGGCGCCAACGAATACACCGCACTTCTTTTTATCCATGGACTCGATCGCATATCCAGCATCTTCCAAGGCATTCCAGCATACTTCCAAAAAAATACGCTGCTGTGGATCGGTGACCTCAGCTTCCTTCCCTGACATGTTGAAGAACACCGCATCGAATTGATCGATATCTTCGAGTATGCCGCCCCATTTGCAATACGTCTTGTCAAGCTTCTTCGGATCCGGATCATAATATTGCTCGGTATCCCAGCGTTCTTTAGGGATTTCACCGATTGTGCAGCGCCCGTTCTTCAAATTGTCCCAGAACTCATCCAAATTTTTGGCTCCGGGAAACTTACCGGCAGCGCCAATAATAGCTATATCCGAACACTTCCGTAACGGTCGAACCTCTTCTGACAAGTCTGTCTGCTTCGGCTTCATCCAACTGGTAGAGAACGCTGTCGGTAAGGAAGCTTCCGTAGACACGACTACTTTCCCAATATTGCTACCGCTTTCCAAATACTTATATGCTTCTTTAATCTCAGTAAAAGTAAAAACGCGGCCCACACTAGGTTGTACCTCACCTTTTTCCAGCATATTGGCCATTCGTTCCAAATAAAGCGATAACTTGTCAGGACTCCCCGTCAGTAATTTGCGGATATTTATACTGTGAAAGCTTTGATTGTCAACAAGATGGGACAAGCTTATTGCACCGGAGGCCTTTAAGCCAGCGACGGCAATTTCAATGTATCTGCCATTGGGGGCCAACAAGTTCAAGCCTTTTTGCACTGCCTCTCCAGACAGCGTATTGATGACAACGTCAACTCCGTAGTTATTCGTCCACTGTATGATCTTATCTGCAAAATCCTCTTCTTTATAATGAATCAGGTGTGGCACGCCTAACTGCTTTAAATATTCCAGCTTCTCCTTTGATCCGGCGGTTGCAAATATTTCAGCACCTATTTTCTGCGCCATCTGCACAGCGACTAGACCTGTTCCTCCCGCCGCGGTTTGAATCAATATTTTCTCCCCAGGCCGAAGGTTGGCTTTGTCAAATACGGATTGCAACGTCAAGGCAACGACGGGAAAACTACAGCCTTGTTCAAATGTAATATGCTTCGGTTTCTTAACGAGGAAATGCTCATCCGTGTTGACAACGCAGCTATGCGCCCCCATGCGTGCACCTGTCAGCCCGATGACCTCATCCCCGATTTTTACTCGTGTAACACGGCTCCCCGTATTCATCACAATGCCGGAAAATTCAAATCCTGGTGTAAATGGATAATCCGGTTGGGTTGGATAAAGCCCCTTAATACATAAAATATCACCAAAATTTATCGAAAATGCTTTAACCAGCACTTGCACTTCGCTATTGGACGGAACGCTGGGTTGAACAGCATCCAAGACAATGTCTTCAATGGCTCCCGGCTTCGTCAAGTATACCTTGTACCATTCTGAGCATTTATCAATGAAGGTCTCGATGCCTTGCCTGATCTGTTGGATGTGCCGATATCCCTCCTCAGGCGTCATTTGATGGCTTTCAATCATGGAAATGATCTGCTTCACTTTTTCAACGTTGTCCATCAGATACCTCCCAGTAGCTTTAACACTTCGGTACCACTCATCTTCCCATCCGCCAGATTTTGAAACAATTCGAATTGCGTTCTCTCCCCCACTTCTTCAACGAGCGAATTGGTCGACTTCGGAGGACCTTCATGCCTGCCCTCCTTCGATTGCGGAGCAATGAGCTTGCCATATTCCTTGCAGAGATATGCGGATAAATCACGAACATTTCCATAATCAAACAATGCGGTAGTCCGCATCGTAATGCCGAATTCCTCATTTATGTGCTTCACAAATTCCAGCCCCATTATGGAATCAACACCATAATCAGTAAATTGCTTTTCCGACTTTATATCGTCGTCTGTAAGCTTTAACGTCATCCGCAAAAATAAAACCAGCCTATTGGCTACATAACGCTGTAATTCCGCTTGCGACAATCTGCCAGTATCTTGCGTCGGCTGTTCCAAACGCTCAATTTGACCGGGCGTATGGAAAGGGGGCTCAATCCTAGAAGTAGACGGTGCTACATTTTCTAGTGCGGCGCCAGTTGCCGATATTTCTATGGCTTCCGGATTATTCACAACATAGAGACCATCGCTCTCACCTATTATGACTTGCTGACTATGCTCCATTTTCTCCTCAGCATCCGCCAATAACGTAACACCGCGGAAGCCTTGCACCGACAATTGCTTTTTCCAACACGCTGGCGACAACAGTGGCGAGTGCGGAATTCGCAAGTCATCCTTGAACAGCCACCAGCCTTCGAGCAATCCGAATGTCATCGTCAAGAAATCCATTCTCGACGTCACTTCATTGATGACGAGCCACCCATTCGGTTTCAACAATGTTTTAACATGCCTTAATGTGCGCTCAATATTTTGCGTAGCATGAAGTACATTTGCCGCAATTACGACATCATATTCTCCAGTTGCGAATCCCTGCTGCAATACTTCTTTTTCAATATTAAGCAGTTTGAATTCTACAAAAGGAAATCCCTTTCCGAACGTTTCCTGACCATATTTGAGAAAAGCTTTTGAAATATCTGAATACGTATAAGATAAGTTGTCTCTGTGTTTTTGAAGCGCTGGCAAGATTCGAGAACTCGTTCCACCGGTTCCAGCACCAATTTCCAATATTTTAATGATGCTGCCTTGCTTCAAATCGGGCAGTCTTAATTCGATATAGCGCTGCAGTGCCCAAGCCGCTACGCCATTGTAATAATCGGAATCGGCGTTTCCTTGATAGACGGATCCAACCAGTTCCATTGAACCTTCCGGGAACAATATGTTCTCCGCCGGCACTTGCCCAGTCAAGATTTCCGGATAGTGACGCACGCACTCCCATATTAGTTCCAGCTGCGGCCTAATGTCTGGATGCAAGTCACACCACTGCTTCTTGCGTTCTGCAAGCTCATCCAGTGAGGTAGCAGTGCAAGTGCCAGACAAATACGTCCCTTGCTCCTCTAAATGTCCCGCTGTTGCAGCAATTTGCAACAATCCTTCCAACAACCTGGAGTATTGCGGAATAATCCCTAGCTTTTTCTGCAACTCATCTGCTCTGACAGCCTCTCCATCTGGTAAAAAAACGCCCATGCGTTGGAAAGCATTCATCAGCATCTGCTGCCCGAATTCGTTGATAATGCCCCGTGCATGTAGGGACTTTCTAACATGCTTCGTACCCATTTTAGGGCGTTCCGAGATATTTAGTCTTGCATGCGGAATAGAAGCAGACTGTTCTGCGGGAACGACAACGGTCGCATCAAGCTTCCCACCGATTCCCTTAATAACGTTGACATCCGCATTTATAGCAATTAATTGCGGGATGTTCCAAGCGAGAGTACGAACGATTGCCTCCATCCCTACCATTGGATCGATGGAATATAATCCTTGTGCGGCTAGCCGCTTTTGGTAGCTGTCATTCGCTACTACACCAACACTCCCCCAATAGCCCCAGTTCACGATATGAACCGGGTAACTGACCTTTTCACGAATGTAATTTGCAATCGCGTCTTTAAAGGAACAGGCGGCAGCATAATTACTTTGACCCGCATTGCCGGAAAACGACTGCACTGATGAGAAAAAGAGCATGAAATCAAGCGGCTCGTTTTTAAATACTTCATAGAGCTCAATGCTGCCCGCGGCCTTCGGTCGCATAACTTCGAGCAGCGTTTCCTCCTCGAGCGCTTCTAACGAGCAGTCCTTCAGCACCAAAGCAGAATGAATGACCCCGTCTATTTTTCCGAAACGCCGTTTAGCTGTGGCTGCAGCCTCTTCCATTTCCTCCTGATTCGCTAAATCCGCTGTCAAATACAGCAAATCAGCACCAATTTCATTAATCATTGACTGTGTGCTAGCAGTCAATTCTTTAATAGAGCGACGCCCAATCAAGACGAGTTTCGCCCCGTAATGGCGCGATAAAAAGCGGCATAACTCTATACCGATTCCTCCAGCTCCGCCAGCGATAAAATACACCCCTTCTTGTTTGAAGGCAGACTTCTCGGCCCGTGGAAGTACAATCGGATATAACAGGCGCTTATACCGTTTCCCATTCCTAAATGCAATTTCTCCGTGGTATCTCTCGTTTTCCCTAACAATCGCTTCAGCAGTGCTTCGTCTTTCTCCCTCGTTCCCATTTTGCAAATCGAGGCTAACATCCAAGCAATGAATATTCCAGTTCAAATATTCTCGAGCAATCGATTTGACAAACCCAAAGATGCCTCCGGTAAAGGGACTTGCTTCATCTCCCTCAACAGCAAAGGCACGATTTGTAACTACCTTTAATTGAACGGATTGATGCAAATAACCGAGTTTGCTCCATGCACGGAACAGGCGATAAAGCGCGATAATTCCATATTCTTGGCTTTGCTCCAGGCCGATTGCATCTACACGTTCCTGTGTATCGCTGAAGCCCACCAAGATATAAATAATTTCCGGTGCATCCTCTCCCGAGAAAAAAGGATGTGCACCTGCCTGCTGTTCCGATAGAGATGCATGAGTTAATGGAAATCCGACCACCCTATCGTCCAGATGATATTGGCATAGAGCCTCAGAGAACCTTTCCCACCCCGGAGCAGCGGCAATCAATATCCGTTTCCCTCTAGAAGTCGCAGCATGTTCACGGATTTCATTTGGATCCCGCTCCCATTTTGGAACATACAGTAGGGACGCAAGCGGATCCCTAGCTTTTCTGATGCGCAAGCCGCTTATATGAACGCCCACTTTTCCTTGGGCATCCGTCAGCTCAATATCGAATTTGTCATTCCCTGCAGTCGTTACTAACGCATATGCACTTCCTTGTATTGAGTGTGACCATATCAACTCATCGATACTGAATGGCAGATATGGCTCTATTATGCCTTTTGCAGCGAAAATGCCAATGATGCCCTGCAATGCTCCGTCCAAGAGCGACGGATGGATTTGATGAAAACTGCCTGCACCGCCTTCTGGTGCTTCGAGATAACAGAGCGCTTGATCGCCCTTAATCCATATTTTCCGCACAGATTCGAAGAAGGGGCCATACTGAATGCCCAGATTGCGGAACGCATCATATAATTGTTCTGCTTCAATCGTGCTATCGGCAATCTCCATTCGCTCCTGCAGATTTACGGAATTCCGCAATTTTAACGAGGGCTGCATTCCAATAAGACCCTGAACATGTATTTCTGAATGTTTGCCTGGACTGCGCACTTCGAACTGTGTTCCAGCATTTGATGTTTTCATTACAAATTCAATTTTTTTGGGCACGGTATCTGCCGTCAATGCTCGTGCAAGCACTACATCCATCAGATGAAACTCTTTTCCTTTAGCAATCAACGCTGCCGCTTGAGACGCCATATCCAAAAATACTGCGGCTGGCATCGTCGGCAAACCGTGAACTAAATGGTCTGACATAATTGAGTCTTCCGGAGCGACGACGGTTTCGAACACGAGACCGGACTCTTTCATAGAACGTTCGACATGTAGGTTCCCAATCGATAGAAGACTTCCAGAAGAGTGCGGCTGCGGCTGATCCTCTGCAGCCCAATGCCGCTTCTTGGCGAATGGGTAAGTAGGCAATGATACGACTTTGCCTATTCGCTCAGGCCAAAGGGAATACCAGTCGATCTGTGCTCCCCATACCCACAATTGGGCAAGCTTATATGTTTCGTCATGAGATTGGATAGAGCGAATGAAGTCTTTTCCTGAAGCACCGCCTAACATAAGCTCCAACGAGGATCCACTTTGTTTCACATTGCCGGAATGGATCCCTTGCTCAACGCCTCCACCATTGATAAAGGCCTGCAATCGACTTACTACGGATGTAAGATCAGCTGCAACGAAAGCGAGCCTTTCTTCCATATGCTTCCGCCCGGTTTGCAAAGTAAAGGCAATATCGTCTATGCACAGACTTGCATTATACTTCTCGACATAAGCAATAAATCGTGCCGCTTGCTCTATCAATCTGTCCCGATTTAGGGCAGACATTACAATTACGTGCGGCGCCAGCGTATGCAACTGGCTCTCGTCAACAGAGGGGGAGACATACTCTTCCACGACGACATGCGCGTAAGCGCCGCCGAATCCGAAGGAGCTCACGCCAGCTCTTCTTGGCTCTCCATTGACCGATTCCCATGGAATGACTTCACGATTAATGTATAACGGCGAGCTTTCCAGCTTAATATACGGATTCAACTCATGAAACCGAGGCATTGCAGGAATTTCCTTATGCTGCAAAGACAAAATCGCCTTAAGCAAGCCCGCTATGCCTGCAGCACCCTCTGCATGTCCGATATGCGCCTTCGCGGAACCTACAGCGCAAAATGCTGCGCCTTGCCCGGCGTACGGCTTGAACGCCTCCTTTAACGCATTTATTTCTACAGGATCACCCAATTTCGTTCCTGTCCCATGGGCTTCGATATAACCGATCGATGTCGGATTAATTTCGGCATCTTTCCATGCGTCCATGATGACCTTGGCCTCCTGCAACATGCTTGGAGCCGTAATCGATGGAGTGTATCCACCATGATTAATCGCCGTCCCTTTTATAACCGCATGAACGCGATCCCCATCCCGCAAAGCTTGCTGCAACGGCTTCAATAAAACTGCCCCTACTCCCTCTCCTGGAACATATCCGTCTGCCGCGGCATCGAATGTATGGCATCTTCCCGTAGCGGATAATGCTCCAATGCTGCAGAAATAGCGATAATGATGCGAACTTAACAATAAATTGGTTCCCGCGACAAATGCCATTTCACATTCCTGATTGCGCAATGCCCGGCACGCTAAATGCAAGGCAACCAAAGAAGAGGAGCAAGCAGTATCGATAAACACACTCGGGCCCAATAAATTAAAATAAAATGAGGGGCGATTAGCCAGCATGGTGGACGCATTCCCTGTCCCAGAGTGCGGATCAACCGTTTGCGGGAGCCTATCTTTATAATCCTGGAAGCAGGCTCCAACATACATCCCCGTATGCGTTCCTCTTATGCGTCCCGCATATCCGGCATCCTCCATCGTTCCATAAAGCACCTGCAAGAGCAGTCTAAGTTGCGGATCCATCATTTGCGCCTCACGTGGGGAGATATTAAAAAATTCCGCATCGAATTTATCCACATCATCAATGAAGCTCCCCCACTTGCAATACATTTTGTCGGTTGCATACGGTGTCGGGTCGTACCATGGCCGATAATCAAAATGTTCGTGCGGAATTTCTTGCATTAAATCTACGCCCTCGCGAATGTTGTTCCAGAATGAAGGTAGATCCGGAGAACCAGCGAACATGCCTGACATTCCGATTACTGCTATATCCCGTTCACTGCTCTGCTTCCGAAGCTCCTTTGCTCCATACGTTCTTTCAAATTCGTCGCTACTAGTTTGGGGACCCGTAGACAACATCGGTTCTGAGAACGGCAGTTCTGCTGCCCGATCCTTTTGCCCCATCTCCAGTATCTGACTGGCTGCCGATTCCGGAACATGCAATTTTGATCGCATAACCTCAGGATATTGCTTAGCGAAATAAGTCGATAAATCGAGAATATTTTGATATTCAAAAAACAAAGTTGGGTATAATTCTATACCTAACTCGACCTCGAGCTCACGAGCCAATTCGATCAATCTCGTAGAGTCAATTCCCATATCCATAAAATTTTTGCTCTTATCGCCAATTGTTTTTCCTTCCGAGATCAAGCACGAAACCCGTTCTGTCAAATACTTCTCAATGTTGCTTCTGAGCGGATCGTGATAATCCCCCTCAGCACTAGCATTCGACCTGACGATTGTAGACTCCGTTTTATTGATCATGCGGTGAATTCCAGCTACATTAGCTTCCTTTTCCGAACTATCCAAAAGCGCGGAGGACTCTGCCCGCTTGCAGGTTACACCCTCCAGCATTAACAGGCAATTCCCTTCTTCGTCACATACATAAATATTGGTTTCAATTAATTCGGAATTCATTTTTATGACTTCTGACCATGAAAAGCACCGCTGCAACAGAGGCGCAAATACGGTAACTCGTTTGATGAACAGCGGTATAAACGCCCCGTCCCGTGCTTCACGGATACCGCACATGCTGCTGACGATGGCTCCGTCCAGAAGGGCGGGATGTGCAATATAATTTCCTTCCGAGCTTGCGAATTCTTCCGAAAGGCATAATCTCCCGAGCACGACATGATCGCGGATATAAACATGCTCAACGGTTCTGAGCGACTCCCCATGACAGACAGGCGACTTCGATAACTTCTCGTAAATTTCCCGACCTTGCATAATCCGATCCGGTTCGTCCAATACACCTGGGATATTTTTTTGAATCGGCTCAATCTTTTCCATCCTCTCGATTTCTGCGACAGCCGCTTCCGTCCAAGTATTTTCGGACGATTTTTTGTACAAACTTGTAAATTTTTGTTTCTTGTCGTCCCCCATCGTCAATCTGGATCTGATATCAATTGATTCTCCTGATTTGACCGTCGCTGTTCTTTGGAACAATAGTCGGCTAAATTGAAGCGGAAAAGTGTGCCGAACATGATTAACTGCCTCTATTGCCAAAGAGCAATGGGTAACGCCAAGAAGAACTTGCTCGCCAAAGACAGTATGGTCTTGCAGATAGGGCTCACCGTATTCAAAAGTTAACCAGAATTCTCCCTTATTCAATGAAGAAATCCGCAATTGAGCCTCCTCTTTCGTGAATGCTTTATGTTCGAAACGTTCCAAAACCGTTTTCACGTCCAACCTCACCAACTCACCCCCGGTTCATTTGACGGCTCTCAATAATTTGTGTCGCCCGTTCAATATCAAGCTTCCCTTTTTCCAATTCATCCAGTACTTTAGCTATCGCGTCTAGATCGGTATTCGGTTCAATCGATTGATTGTTAGGGGTTTCATCCACATGATAGTTTCGAGATGGAGAAGTCTTCAATCGGTAAGTTCTCCGGTTGAACGAGTGCACGGCAAGCGGAGATCTCTCAGCTTGTCTCTCCCTGTCCGGAGCCTCCTGAACAATAATATGGCAATTGGTTCCCCCGAATCCAAACGAAGAAATTGCTGCTGTTCTAGTGCAGCCATTCTCGCCCCACTTTTGCAGGGAACGGTTCGGGTAGAACGGTGATTCTTCGAACTTGAACCTCGGATGCGGACTATGGCAATGGATTGTTGGAGGGAGTTCTTTATGTTGAAGAGCCAATAAAACCTTAATTATGCTGGCGGCTCCCGCAGCCCTTGCCAAATGTCCGATATTCGACTTAACTGAACCGACCGCGCAGAACTGGGTCTCATTCGTATAAGAACGAAAAACCTGCGTGGCTGCCCGAATCTCAATAGGATCACCCAAGAGCGTACCAGTGCCGTGCGCCTCCAAGTACCCGATCTCATTTGGTCGGACTCCACTATTATCCAACGCCATCTGAATCACTTGCTTCTGCCCTTCCATGTTAGGTACGGTAAGCCCCATCGTTTTCCCGTCATTATTTACAGCCGAACCAGCGATAACCCCAATAATGGGGTCGCCATCCTCCAATGCTGTTTCATAATGTTTCAGCAGAATAAGTCCAGCACCTTCTCCCAAGACGAATCCTTTTGCCTGTTCATCAAAGACGTAACATTTTCCGTCGTCAGAAAGCACTCCCGCTTTGCTGTAAGCAATAAAGACAGAAGGATCAAGCAACAGTTCAATACCTCCAGCGATAGCCATGTCTATTTCTCCGTTAGCAATAGATTGGCAAGCCTGGTGAATAGCGACCAACGATGAGGAACATGCCGTATCTATAACTTGAGATATTCCCTTCAGGTTAAAATAGTCGGAAATTCGAGCGGCCATCATATTAGGAATGGAATTGACCACTAAGCGCTTATAATACTCGTCAGCAAGCCCCGGATCTGAAATTTTCACATATGAGCTGGCTCCGCCACCTAAAAACACCCCGGTACTCGTGTTGGCGGCTTCATCCCTCTGGTAGCCCGCTCTAGACCACAACTCTTCAGCCAGCTCGAGTATGATTCGATGCTGTGGATCCATAATCAAAGCATCATTCGATTCAATCCCGAAATGCTCGGCATCAAAGTCGAACACATGACGGATAAAGCCTCCCCACTTCGAGTACGACTTCCCCGGTTCGGCTTTGTTCTTGTCATAATAGAGCTCGGCATCCCAGCGTTCACCGGGAACCTCGGTCACCAAATCTTTCCCTTGGCGAAGATTATCCCAGTACTGCTCGGGATTGTCCGATCCAGGGAAGCGGCACGCCATCCCGATAACGGCGATCCTGCGATCCTGTACACCAGAGCTTCCGTGCTTACGACCGTCCTCCTGTTGGGCCTTCCGACGTTCTTCCTCTTCATTACCACGAGGAACCGTAACAGCCGATTCCCACACACCAAGTACAGACTCAGGCATGACAACGTTTGATACTGTTTCATGATTCCGCATTACATTCCAACTTTTCGATTCTTCCGTTAAGTAACGGGCAATTCCACGGATTGATCGATGCTCGGCAATCACGCTCGGATCGATCGTTTCCCCATAATGATGCTCTAACCGATTCAAAAGCGCCATCATCGTCACCGAATCCACACCGTATTCGCTTAAATCGTCTTCAGGCTGAAAATCTGTAATGTTTAATTTCAGGGCTTCTGCGCATATTTGAGTGATATCCCGTTCGAAGTCTTTCTCCGAATGCGCTGGTGATGCAACGAAATTTTCACTTTCGTTAGACCGAGGCGATACGCTGCGAGATAATGCTGCTACAATCTTCCTCCTCTGTCCGAACAATGCAATCGTCTGCGTTCTGTCTGAGGCGAGCGCTTCTTCCAATACGGCGATTCCTTCTTTAGTCGGTAAGGGCACAAGTCCCGCTTCTTCTTCCATAATGCGCAACAGATGTTCCTCAACACGCATGCCGCCGCTTTCCCATAGTGGCCAATTAATAGTGACCGTTCGGCCTTGCCTTTGGCCGAGCTGTCTCAACTGCTCGCGCCGCAGCATGAAATGATCCATAAATGCATTTCCAAAAGCATAATCGCATTGTCCACGGTTTCCAGTCACGGCCGATACCGAAGAGAACAGGGCGAAAAAGTCCAATGGCTCGTCAGCCAAGGACTTATCCAAATTCATCGTGCCGTATACTTTTGGAGCAAGCACGCTGTCGATCTGCTCAGGCGATTTCATCAACGCAAGGCTGTCTTGTATTACTCCAGCCCCATGAATCACGCCATTAATTTGACCAAATCCCGATTTTATTTCGTGAATCAACTTGCGAACTTCAGCAGATTGCGCAAGATCTGCCTTCCTGTACTCAACTATGGTGCCATATTGTCGCGCTATGCGATCAATCTTCCTTCTTTGATCGGCGCTAAGATCGGATCTGCCTACCAGTACTAGCTTCGCTTGATATTGTTCGGCTAAGTATTCAGAAATGTGTTGACCAATGCCTCCGGCACCTCCTGTAATGACGTATACTCCATGATGCTTAAAGACGACATTACGAGGAACTAACGACTGTTCTTTCTCCGGCTGCAATTTTTGGACATACCTTCCACTGTCCGCATATCGGATAGCCTTACCTGCATCTTCACTGTATAGAAGTTCCCGCATCGCTATAGATAGTACGTCGCCCTGCAACTCAGATGCTCCTATTTCTATTGATTTAAAGGAAAGCTTTGAACTCTCAATGGAAAGCGTTTTCAACAATCCATAAGTCGCTGCTGCAACAGGAGACGTAATCCCCGTGGCATGATCATTGCCTGTAACATAAATCATATCCGAGCTGATTGGCTGCCTTTTTCTGAACAAACAGCGATACATATAAAATACGGAGTAGAAGCTTTTCTTCAACTCCATCAGAAGGTCTGCACGTTCATCGCCGTCTCTATTCAGCATCCACAGATGTATGATTTTGCGGGGAGTAATCCCATCATCCCGCAGGACTTGAAATAATTGATCATAGTCCGCTTCAGAGCCCGGATTAACTTCATATATGCTCTTTCCAATATGTCCAAAAGATTGGCCAGGCAGCAAATAGACAACCCTCTTCGCATAGTGCGTCCATTTAGAAGCCTCAATAAATTCCCGATTTGGCGCCAATACGAGAACATCTTCGTTAAGTCGGGTCATAGCTGTTTCTGAATCGTCTCTATCGCTTTTTTCCCACTGTCGTTTTAAATAAACAACCGAGGGCGATCGCACGTCGTCGCGTACAGCCCGCACCGCGAAATCATCTATTTTTACTGCCACTTGTCCCGATTCATTCGCGATAACGATAGTAAACTTCTTAGTGCCGCTAGCGGAAGATGCTGTCTTCATCAGAACGTGTACATAGCATGTCTCAGATAAGGAATGCAATATATCGACAGCACCCACAGAAAACGGCAAATACGTTGATACGTTCGACTCAGAACCTTCGTTCATCAATCCTTCCACGGTTTGCAGCGCTCCGTCCATTAATGCCGGATGCAGCACATAATCCAGAAAGCTTCCGCGCAGTTCTTTAGGCAGCGATAGAACCGCAATTGCCTCTGTTTCGTTTCCTGAAATACGCTGAATCGACCGCATTGCATTTCCATAGCGAAATCCGATCAAGGAAAAAGCTTCATAGCACTCTCTGCCAGTAATAGAAACCGTGCAGCGACGTTTAATGGATTCGATATCTATAATCTCGTCGCTTTGTGTAACGGGCTCAAATACCAGTTTGCCCTGAGCATGTATTTCATTCTCCGTGGATATCGCAAATTCCACTGAACCCGACTGTGGCAATTTTATGCTTAGGCGTGTATGGATCGGGCAATCTCTACCTTCCATGATGATAGGCTTGGCCCAAACAACATTTCGCAATCCATATACAGTACGCCCGGAAGCCAAGTCTCCTGCTGCTCTAGCCAACTCCAAATACGCTACACCAGGAAACATTGGGGCACCATTTACAATATGATCTCGAATAAAGAAATCCGAACTGCTAAACTTGGTAGAGAACTTAAACTCATCCAACGTCGATATATTTTCCCCAACCATCGGGTGCAATTTTGTTACCACGGTCGGTTTCTCTTTGTGCTTCACTTGCGGAATCCAATATCTTTCTGCGGCAAAAGGGTACACAGGAAGTGAAACCCTTCGGGACTCCCTTCCCATATGAACCATTTTCCAATCGACAGACACACCCACCACCCAAAGCTGTGCCAGCTTCGCATATTTTTTATCCTTGATTAACCTGTGTAAATATTGTTCTCCTTCACTGCCCTCCAGTAGAAGATCACAAAGGAGATTTCCTTTTTTCGAGTTCCCCACATAAACAGTATCATGACAAGCTTCGGCTGATGCATAGGCAAAAAGCGCCTCTCTCATTTGGGAAAGATCGGATGCAACAAATGCCAAGCGCTCTTCCATAGCTTCTCTTCCAACTTGAAGTGTATATGCAATATCTCCGATAGAGGGTTCATCAAATCGAGTAGGCCGACCAGCCCCTGTAAAATGTTTTTGTAGGCTCCGTCCATAATGATGCTGCAAATAAACGGCTGACTCATGCAATGTTGCACAATTCGCCAATATGGATGCTTGCATCTCCAATTCGAAACGCTCGCTAATCATGCCAGCCAAGCGACTTATATGCACGGGATCGAGTCCCAAATCCGTAAATTGTTCATTGGAAGAAATATCTTGCTGACGAATACCTAAAATTTCGGCCGTAGCTTCGGCCAAAAAGGCCAGCAACGGCTCTGTGAAGTCATTGCATGCGGCTGAGCGGGCTTCCAGCAACCGATCTACGTACACCCCCAAGCTGTGGGCGTACGCGCGTAGTCTGTTTGCATTTTTAGCCGATAGTAATATAATTTGAGCTCGCCCATCGATATTATCATGCACGCGCTTCTTGGCCGAAACATATTCCTCCAGAACGATATGGGCATTGGCGCCGCCAAATCCAAATGAGCTGACACCAGCTCTCCTTGGTATAGCCCGTTCACGATCATCTTTTATCGGATCCCATGGTATCGTTTGGGTAGCGATCTTGAACGGACCATCGTCCAATCGAATATATGGGTTCAACTTGTTCATATGAAGACTGGCTGGAATCGTTGCATGCTTCATGGCAAGCAGAACCTTAACTATTCCCGCAATCCCAGCCGCGGTTTCCAGATGCCCGATATTCGTTTTCACAGAACCGATCCAGCAATGCTGTTTAGTTGCCGGCATCCGCCCATGTTTTTTCTGCAGTATTGCAAATGCCTTCTTGAGCCCGTTTATTTCAACTGGATCACCAAGACTCGTTCCAGTCCCATGCGCTTCTATGTAACTGACGGTATTTGGAGCGAAGCCTGCCTTCTCGTAAGCCTCTACGAGCAATTCAGCCTGTGCATTTGGATTTGGGGCTGTTAAGGAATTCCCGCGTCCTCCATGATTTACCGCGCTGCCTCTAATGACGGCATAGATATGATCGCCATCGCTCACGGCATTACGCAAAGGTTTCAGCAATACAACTGCAACCCCTTCACCTCGCACGTAACCATCGGCTCGGTCATCAAATGTTTTGCACCTGCCATCAGGACTCAGCATCCCCGCTTTGCTTTCAGAAATATGAAGCGTTGGAGTAAGCATCACATTTACTCCACCCGCTATCGCCATCACGCAGCCTCCATGTTGAATCGATTCCACCGCTTGATAGATCGCGATCAAGGAGCTGGAGCAAGCTGTATCTACAGGTTGGCTCGGCCCGCGCAAATTAAGTAGATACGAAATGCGGTTGGCCAGGACTGAATGCGTCATGCCGGTCAGGGATTGGGGCTCCAAGTTAGGTACACTCATTTTTAATATTTCATTATAATCCTGCGTAGCTGCGCCCACGAAAAGCGAAGTTCTGGATCCAGCCAGATCAGAAGCCCGATATCCCGCATCTTCGATAGCGTGCCAAACTGCGTTCATAAAGAGTCTTTGCTGCGGATCCATGAGTTCCGCCTCTTTCGGCGAAATGCCGAAGAAAAGCGGATCAAACTTATCGACTTCTCTCATGAATCCACCATGCTTTGCATAAGTTTGGTTGCCTTCCTCTTTTGGATCTCCATAGTATTCGCGCCAATCCCAACGGTCGGGGGGGATCTCCGTAATCAAATCGTGTCCGTCGCGCAAATGTTCCCAAAACTCGTCCAGATTGTCCGATTGCGGCATCATGCCGCTCATTCCGATGATGGCAATCGGTTCGAATGTGTTCACGTCCTTCTCTTCCGTATCCGGGATTAACGATTCTACTTGTTCTGCTTCGATTCGATTTACTGGCGGCGCCTCGGCAACAGATGCATGCGCCTCCATCTCAGGAGGGAAGGAAGACAGACCATAATATCTGCACAAATGTTCCTTATGTTCAGATATGAAATATCCAGAAAGCGCCCGCAGAGTAGGAAACTCGAAAAATATCGAGGGCATAATATCCAAGCGGTACAGTCCGTTCAAACGGTTGCTGAACCTTGTCAAAGTGATAGAATCGAATCCGAAGGAGCTGAGTTCTGAATCAAGATCAATGCGCTTCAAGTCGGTTTTTAACAGTTCATGAACACAATTAGTCAGATCTCGATTCACTTTTCCCTGCAGTTCTTTATCGGAAGGTGAGAAGTCATCCTTTTGGCGTAGCACTTCCGCAACATTCCCCCTTGAATGCTGCTGCCTTTTCCCGCCTTTAATTTGTGTTGTGATTTTGTCTCGATTGCCTGTCAATACAACCGCTTGACAATCAGATTGCGTCAGCAGCCATTCAAAAATCAACATTCCGTCCTGATCGCTCAATGAATGCAAACCAAGCACATTCGATAAATAATCTTTTGTGTCCTGTTCGAGCTTCATTCCGCCATTTTCCCAGAAAGGCCAATTAACTGATACTGTCTTCCCTGCGCGCTGCAGGCTATCACGCCAACGCGCATATTCATCCATAAATCCGTTAGCAAATGCATAATCGCTCTGCCCGCGGTTGCCAAATATGGATGCAAGTGAAGAAAACAACATAAAAAAGTCGAGAGATTCGTCCTTTGACGCTTCATCCAAATAAATAGTTCCCCGTATTTTAGAGCCGAAAATGTTTAGGCTCTCTTCTATTTTCTTATTAATCAAAAGCGAATCATTATTTGAGCCCGCGCTATGAATGATGCCATGCAAAGCCCCGAACTTGCTTCGGGCTGTGGCAATGAGTCGATAAGCATCTTCCCTAGTTGCTACATCCGCCTCGACATAAATAACCTCCGAGCCATAGGATTGAAGTTCTGCTATGCTTCCCTCTACTTCCGTGCTGCGAGATCTGCCAGCCAATACGAGCTTGGCCCTATACTTTTTTGCTAAATGCCGAGCAACAAGGTAACCAATACCTTTTGCACCGCCAGTTATAACATATACACCATTCTCTCGTAGCTTCGGACAGGCCGTAGTTGTTACCTCCATCGGCTGTCCGGTGACTTCGCGCAGCTCTTTAATCCACCTAGTGCCTTCTATATAACGAATTTCTGTTTGATTTCGATCTGAACACGCCAGCTCACCCATAATAATACTAGCCAGCATCGTATCATCGGAAGCTGCAAAAGAAATCGTACGCCCTAAAAATGAATGATGCTCGGCCTTCACTGATTTCAGGAACCCGTTCATCCCCTGATGAAACGCTGCTCCCTGTTGCGTATCTGAAAATACATATAGAAATTGTATTTGTCGCGAAGGCTGTCGTCGTATAGCCGTTTTCACGAAAGAAAAAAGCGACATCATTTCATAGGCCCAAGAAGCAGCTGCAGCTTCTGCTAATTCTCCGTCCCATTGCGGCGCGATATATACGATCCTCGAAGGTAATATTTCTAAACGGTTTTCCAAAATGGAAAACAGCGAATGAAGATCAGCTTCATTGTTTCGGGCAATAACGAAGCCTTGTCCGTCAAGCTCCTCGAATCTTTCTCCGAAACAAGCGGAAACAACCTTATTAATCATACCTTCTACATGTTCAATTGAGGCATTGATACGACGCAATCGTTGCGAATCGTGACCAATCAGCAGAAGCGGAGACGCTGTCTCCACTTCCACATCCAGTCGACTTTCCGCCCAATGCTGCCGATAAAGAAGAATGGAAGGTTCTTTCCTGATCCCCCCATTTGCTTCCGAATTAGTCAAGTCAAGCTTTTTATAGAGCGCCAAGCCTTGTTCAGGAGTAATTTTCCGGCTTTTCAGCATGTCAGCAATGGCGCTTAACTCGTATTGTCTGCTCATACCTTGCTCACTCCCGTAATAGACTCAACTGCATGAACATCAAGTTCTCCGCTATATATTTTGCGGAATACATTCAACAGTTCTTTATCACGCATATCCTCGGTTTGCAGCTGCATCCTCTGCTTGTCCACAATCCTGCCAAGAAAATCACGAATCTGGATAGCTACTCGTCCCTGTTCATCTGCAATGACAATATTGAACTTGGTCGCACGAAAATCAATTTCCGAGCTCCTATCCGCTAACGTGACATGAACATAACAGGAGGTAGACATTGGCCTTATAATTTCGAGCGTCCCCAGTGAAAATGGTATATATAGCTGATTTCTTCCCTCTTCGGTCTTAATCCCGGCAATGGATAGCAGCGCAGCATCCATCAGGATCGGATGAAGGACATATTGGTCAAATTGCTGGCACAGTTCATCAGGCAATTGCAGCTTCGCAAGAGCTTCCATCGGGCTGCCCCACACTTGTTGAATGGCGTGGAAGCGGGAACCAAGTTCTAATCCCTTGGCGCTTATGAGGGAGTACAACTCCCTACCAGTAAAATAATTCATCGTACAGCGCTGGCGTATGACCCCTAAATCAACCGATAGCTCCCTTTGCACACCGCTTCCGCTCTTGCCGATGCTCAATTTTCCCTGAAAATGCATGTCCTTGCTGCCGTCTTTCCGTACGGAGTATACCGCGCAATCCAATAAGCCCTCATCTCCCTCACGCAATCCGACATAAACGCTGCGAGGTTGGGAGCCCATTTGAATGGGACTAGCCCAAACCGCACTTCTCAACTGCAAGATCCTCTGGTCAGATGCCAATTCGGCCGCGGCTCGCATCATTTCCAAGTACGCCACACCAGGCAGTATGTTATGCCCAAATACAACATGATCAGCTAAATAAAATTCGTGGCCAGTGAATATCTTCTCATACCTATGCTCGTACAAAGAGGAAATGTTGCTGTCGATTAAAGGATGCAGGCTCTCCGCCGACTTCATAGAAGGCGCAGCATGATGCGCATTAGGATCAAACCAATAGCGTTCTTTGGCAAAAGGATATGCGGGAAGCGAAATTTTTAAAGGCCGCTCTCCCGGATACAGCTCCTCCCAACGCAAATCGCAACCGTGAATATACATCTCCGCTAAGGTACGAAGTATCTCGTATCGACTAGACAGATCCGTTGACTGGGTCAAAACCTTCAAAAAGCGCTCCCCTTCCCGAATCGTGGATGGCTCCATTTTAACCTTCCGTTCAGCCGGATTAAGGCGATAAATGTGTTGCGAATTCTCACCGCGGATTACTTTTTCTAAATTGTCAATTAAACCGGCCCCATCTTGTACCAGCATGCAGCAGCGAATCGGGAAATGGTCTCTTCCTGTGTTTAAGGTAAAGCCAATATCATCCAAATCATAATGATGTCCTTCCCGCTCCATCCACGCCTGCAAATCCGCCGCTTTTTGCCGCAATGCGGCATCCGTTTTCGCCGATATGAATATCAACTGAGGACCTACCGGCTTCTGCGGCCTTTTTGGTATCAAAGGAGGCTCTTCCACAACCATATGCACATTCGTGCCGCTGAAACCAAATGCACTGACTGCCGCCCTCCTTGGACTCCCCTTTGAGACTTTCCATGGGCGCAGTTCCGTATTGACATAAAAGGCACTGTCCTCAAAATGAATAAATTCGTTGGCTTCTTTATAATTAAGCGATGGCACAAGATGCTTCTGCTCAATGCAAAGTATTATTTTAATCAGCCCTGCGATACCAGCCGCTGCCAGTGTGTGGCCTATGTTCGTCTTTACAGAGCCGATTGCGCAGAACGATGTCTTCGATGTATATCGTTTATAAGCATCCGATAAAGCATCGATTTCAATCGGATCCCCCAGTTTCGTCCCCGTTCCGTGCGCCTCCACATAGCCGATGCTCTCAGGATCGATTCCGTAAGTATCGTATACTTCGCATACCAATGCTGCTTGAGAAGGAGCACTCGGCGCTGTAATGCCATTGGTTTTTCCGTCTTGGTTCATGGCTGAACCAGCTATTACGGCATATACATGATCTCCATCCTTCAGCGCAGTGGCAAGTGGCTTTAACAGAATTGCGCCTACTCCTTCACCCGGTACAAATCCATTGGCTCGCCGATCGAATGTCATGCACGCCCCATCGGCAGAAATCATGCCCGTTTTGCTAGCCAGCACATGAAATTGAGGTGTGGCCAACACTTCCACGCCTCCAGCAATCGCCATCTCGCACGACCCGTTTCGAATACTTTCGCAGGCTAAATGAACGGCCGTCAAAGAGGAAGAGCAAGCTGTATCAATTGCCATGCTGGGTCCTCTTAAATTCAAGTAATATGAAATTCTAGAAGCAAGAATAGCATCGCTATTCCCCATAAATGCATGACTATCCTGACATTCGGGATAACCCTCCATTAATTTATGGTAATCACCGGAACCAGCACCGACATAAACACCGCATTTTGTTCCCTCCATTTGCCTCATGCTGTATCCGGCATCTTCTACTGCTTTCCATGCTTCTTGTAAAAATAAGCGCTGCCGTGGATCCATGAATTCCGCCTCAGCTGGAGAAATATTGAAAAATGCTGGATCGAATTTATCCGCATCTTCCATAAGCCCCGCATGTTTGCTGTAACTTTTACCTACAGCTTCCGGGTCGGGGTCATAAAACGAATCCATAGACCATCGATCGATTTCCTTCACACTGGAAATTCCGCTGCAAATATTCCTCCAAAATTCCCTTATATTTCGAGTCCCGGGCATTTGTGCGGACATGCCTATAACTGCAATGTCCATTCTCTTTCCGGCTTGCGCAACATCTTCAATTAACATAGCCTCTGGCGGGGAAGGTCGGCTGTTGGCTGCCTCTTCGAACAACCGGTAATCCTCACACTGCTTGCAAAGGTACTCGGTTAGCTGGCGAATCGTTGCATAATTAAACAAGTCCGTCGACCTCAACGACATTTGGAGTCTTGCATTAATTAGTTCAATGATTTCCACCGCTAAAATCGAATCTACCCCGAAGTCAGTAAATGGAGCATCGATATCAAAGCGTTCCCTCTCGACCTCAAGCACTTCGGACAGGCTGTCCATAATGGCCGCCTCCATGCACTCTGTTGCGGATACAAGATTTATTTCATCTTTTGCGTGCTTTAGCGATTCCAGCTTCATGTCGGGATTCTGAGTGACATGGCTCTCAATAGTCAGCTCTTGATGTTTACGTAAAAAAGACTTGGCTACGATGACATGCTGTCCAGTACCACGCTGCTCCGAATTGTTAGTCCCCAGCACTGCAACATCGGCAAATCCCAAATGATTAAGCAGCGAGCACCACATATCAGCCGAAAGCAGAGGAGAGCTCTTCAGGCGAATGTTTTCATCTTCATAAAGCCACCAGCCATCAAGCAACCCGAACGTAAGCGTTAAGAAATTTTGCCGCTCCGTTCCTTCATTGACAATAAGCACTCCCTGCTCGGACAACAGCTGCTGCACATGTCTTAACGTAACCGTCATGTTTTTCGTCGCGTGAAGCACGTTAGTCGCCAAAATCAAATCGTAATCTTCCAGATGATAACCTTGCTTCACCGGATCTTCCTCTATATTGAGAATTTTGAAATTCACAAATGGATAATCGGCGCCAAATTCCTTTTTTCCGTGATTGACAAACGCAATAGAAATATCCGTATAGGTGTATCGGATCATCTCTTTATATAAAGACAATCCTTTGAGAATAGATGCGCTCGTGCCCCCCGTACCAGCTCCGATCTCCAAGATTTTCAACTGTTTACCAGGGGGCAAACTGTCTTTTCTGGCTTCAATCCAAGCAATCACTCTATTCAATACCAAATCATTGAAATAATCGGCTGCCTGATTCCCGCGATAGATGCCTTTGATTCGATCGAGTGACCCGCCTGGAAACAAAATATCCGTTGCTGGCGTTTTCCCGGAGAGTATGCCGGCATAGTGCTTCGCGCATACAGACACTAGTCGGATATAATCTTCAAGCTCCGGATAATTTTCAATAAATTGAAGGATCGATCGATCCAGATTTCTTAATTCATTACTGACGAATGCAGACTCATTCCAATCGTACATATAACCATTGCCGTGGATGATATCATGCTCCAACAAAATGTCGATTAGTTCGTCGAACAATCGATCATAGCCGGGAACGATACAGAGCTTGTCTTTTAGCTGCTTTTTCGTATACCGGCCTTTGCCGCCAGAAAAAATGCCCATAGTTTGAAACGCTTCAGCAAGTACGAATGCGCTCAACTGATTAAGCCGATCAGTCCCATTGCGAATATGGCGCGTATAATCCAGATCTAAGGAAGGCAGTTTGTCATCAATGCGAATACCCATTTCTTGCAGCAAACTCGACTCTGCTTTGATTACCATCATCTGATCCGCCCTGTTGATGCCGCAAATATAGGTGATCGCTTCCATCCCTTCTCTAGGAGAAAGCGAATATAGTCCAGCTTCTGCTAGCTTCCTATTGTAATCTGGAGTCGCTACAATCCCCACGCTTCCCCAATAACCCCAATTGATAATTTTTACTGGAGTAGATCCGCGTTGGCGCCAATAATGGGCAAAGGCGTCTTTAAACGTGCAGGCAGCGGCATAGTTGCTTTGGCCAGCATTCCCCGAAAATGACTGCGCCGACGAAAAAAACAGCACTAGATCCAGATCTTCGTTTCGAAGCACATGATACAACGTAACTGCTCCAGACATTTTAGGCGCCAAAACCGCCTGCATTTCGGTTTCATCCATAAACTCAATCAGCCGATCCTTCAGCACAATTGCTGAATGAATCGCACCATTGATACGACCAAACCGCTCCTTAATTGCGTGCAGAGCTCTGTTCATTTCGGCATAGTTGGAAATATCGGCTTGGAAATACAGAGCTTGTCCCCCCTGATCCCTGATAGCTTCAATTTGCCGCGTTATCCGTGCATCCAGCGGACTCCGCCCAATCCAAGCGATATTGGCTCGATATTCTCTGGCTAAATGCTTGCTTAATTCAAATCCAATGCCCCCTGCCCCGCCAACTATGAGGTACACCCCGTTTTGTCGGAACATCGGCGCGTGTTGCTGATCGATCACCTGGTCTGCTGCGGGTGTTAACATCTTTACGTAACACCTGCCGCCGCGAACCGCGATTTCCCCGCAGTCGGGATGATTAGACACCCCCGCGACTAGCTCAATCCAATGACTCACCTTGGCAAGCTCGCTATCAGACACAGCCTGAAATGGAAGATCCACAGCCCTTATGGTCCATTGCCCGAATTCTTTAGCTAATGATCTCGAAAATCCGAGCAGCCCTGCATGTACGGGATATATCGGGTCTTCTGGGCGCAGCGACTGGGCTCCTGCCGTGACGATGCACAACTGAAGCGGAGCATTGCTCCATCGAAGCTCGCTGGCTGACTGAACGAATCGGAAAACGGACAAAAGCCCTAGCTGTTGAGCCTCTGCAAGACGGACATTGTCCAGCACAGCGTCGTCTTCTCCGCTCACTCCACCGAAATGAAATACAATATCGGGACGCTTTATCGATTTCAGCACTTCCTTAAAGGAGTCTGTAGATGCAAGTGAAATTTCCCACTCCCTTTGGCTTACTCGAGCATCCAGCACCCCGAGACGAATTCGCAAAACTTCATTGTGCCGGAGGTATTGCTGATCTATTGCCTCTGCCCAATTTTCCTGTCCGGAAGGGAATATACAAAGAATTGTGCTCCCTCTAGCTTCTCTGCCGAACGCTTCATTCAGATAGAAGGGCTCCCATTTGGGAACGCAATAGATTGGCGCTAACGCAGGCACAGACTCAGCTTCGGAAGCCTTTTCAATGAGCTGCTCAGTTCCTTTCCCCCGTTTTATCCAGTGTCTCTTTCTCTCAAAAGGATAGGTGGGCAATGAAACTTTTACAATTCGCCCACTGTCCTCGTACAATTTTCCCCACGGAATTTCCTTGCCTTCTATCCAAGCAGAAGCGATAAGACTGTAATTTCTTTGCTCGATAGCCTGCATGATTCGTTGTTGAGCCATCATAGCCTTCGTATCCGCTTCCCGAGAATCAGCAGCATAAGTCATTACGCTGCCTGCATATACGTCTTTAACTTGCTCGCCAGTCAAAAATGATTGCATTTGTGCAACTAACATGTCTTTCTTCGATGCAATAAAGGCGGCACGGTGCTCCATTGCCTGCCTTCCGGTTTGCTGCACATAAGCAAGGCGACGCAATGACGGACAGTCTTGGCGTTGTAAAAACGAAATAAATATTTTAATGTAGGCGCGCAAAGCGTTCTCGCTCTTGGCTGAGATCACAAAGAGCTGCGCTTCTCCTTCGTTCGTGTGCTGCTCCGGGCTATGCGGTGGAGAATACTCTTCCAAGATGACATGTGCATTTGAACCGCCCGCCCCAAAAGCACTGATTCCAGCCCGGCGCGGATAGTCGCCCCGGTTCCAATTTTCAAACTTGGTCTGCACCTGCAAGCCGGATCCATGAAAATCGATATTCGGATTCACTACTTCCGCATGAAGGGAGGGAATCATTTTTTTATATTTCATTTGCAGCAGCACTTTGGTAACTCCCGCAATACCTGCCGCCGATTCCGTATGCCCGATGTTTGATTTTACCGAGCCTATACGGCACGCTGTACTGCCTCCGGTTTCTTGAAAAGCCTTGCGCAGAGCTGCGATTTCGATAGGGTCACCCAAGGACGTTCCTGTACCGTGAGCCTCGATGTAACTAATGCTATCCACCGGTATGTCTGCTTTTTGTATGGCGTGTTTGATTAATTCCGCTTGAGCGTTGAGACTTGGAACAGAATATCCGTTCGTCCTACCACCATGGTTGATCGCTGTTGCCTTGATTACAGCATAAATTTGATCTCCATCTGCTACCGCTTGCTCCAGCGGCTTCAAAAGAACTGCACCAACACCCTCGCCTGGAACGAATCCGTCTCCCTGCTCACCAAAACTGCGGCATTTCCCCTCTGAGGAAGCGAACCTGCCTTGGCTCAATAGAATGTATTTATTCGGGTGAAGCGTCAAGTTGACGCCCCCTGCAAGTGCTACCGTGCATTCCCCTTTTCGTATGCTGTCACAGGCTAAATGGAGAGCAGTCAAAGAAGAAGAACACATCGTATCTATTGCCATGCTGGGACCGTGAAAATCAAAAAAATAGGAAACGCGATTAGCAATTGATGCAAATACGGAATTCGGGAGCTGGAATCCGCATTCGGCCTGTTCCATGCCATACAGCTGATATTGCCCATACATAACTCCAACAAAGACTCCAACTATATCCTTCTGTAGACTCTGCTTCGTATAGCCTGCATCCTCTAGCGTATTCCAAGCAGTCTCCAAAAAAATCCGTTCCTGAGGATCCATGAGATCTGCTTCTCTCGAAGAAATATTAAAAAATATGGAATCGAAGCTTTCAGGTTCACGAATAAAGCCGCCATGCCTAATATAGCTCTTACCTTTGGTTTCTTTATTTGGATCAAAGTATCTTTCGATTTCCCACCGTTCTGGCGGAACCTCTTCCACGCAATTTCTCCCGTTACTAAGGTTATCCCAAAATTCAAGCAGATTGTCTGCCATAGGGTATCTTCCGTCCACCCCGACAATCGCAATCTCACCCGATCGTTCTACCAATTTTGCAGAAACATGATGGGCCGTTTCCCTTTCCGTCTGCATATCCTCAAGAGACTGCGCAGAATCGGAAACAGAAAGATTCGAGGAAGTGTTTGGTATGCATTCTTCGCAAGAATAAAACCATTGAGCGCAGGCAGCCCCATGATTGTTGACGAGGTATTCCGCTAACCTGCTTATATTCGAATATTCAAAAAATAAAGTTTTGGGAAGTTCGCCAAACTGATTTTCCAGCATTTTATTTAGCCGTGTCACCATTAGAGAATCGATTCCGTATTGTTCAAACGGTACCCTTACATCGATTCGCTTGTCATCAAGCTTGATTTCCTCGGCAAATATGCGAATTAGAAAACGCTCGATATGCTGTAGCAGGGAGACTGAATGATCCTCATCAGTTGCGGGTAAAGATTTCATCTCTTGCGGCGCAGAAAGCTCCGTCGTCCGCAGCCGCTGATACGCTTCCTCCGAATTGATGCGCCCTGATGCCAACAACGAGAGAATCTCTCTTCTATTTAGGCGATCCATACAACTCCTCCATTAATCGATCAACTTCATCTGGCGTATATTCTTTATTTTCGAGTTTTATAAGCAACTCTCGCAACGCTTCGTCCTTGAAATCAGAACTAGATGGATCTTCAAGTTGCGTGAGATACCGAAGATCATTTCTGAAGGATACGTCCTTCAGGGCGATTAGCGTTTCTCCGTCCTTATTAAGCACTGTGATATCGCATTTCATTAGACCGGACGCCTGCTGATCATAATCCCCCCGCTGCTGAACCAACGTATAGCAAAGAGAGGGTAAAGGCTTATAAATCTCTATCAATCCCACCCCGTATGGCAGCAATGGTCGTCCTTTTTTTCCGTCCTTAATTCCGATAAGTCCCGCTACAGACTGCATCGCTCCGTCAAGCAAGGATGGATGCAGCATATATTTGTCTCGACCATCTGATTCGATGATTAAACGCGAAACGACTTCACCGTCACCAATGTGCATACTGTCAATCGCGGTAAACTTCTCGCCATAGTCGATGCCGATTTCCGTGAAATACGGATAAATTTCAGTCCGTGTAAATGTGAATGGACAGCGCTCCATGATGTTTCCTATGTCGAATTTTCTTGCAGGCGCTCGCGAGCCCTTTTCCGTATGCATTTCCCCAGAAGCAAAGATACAATCTTCTTCATCACTTCCGTCTCGCTCGGCACGGATTTCAAATCGGATGCCGTCCGCTTTCGGATAGATAACCGTTTCGACCCGTTTTGGACAATTTGCGATCTCGAGCTTATTTTCCCAGATGATGTTTTTCATCGTAATGATAGTCTGCTCCGAAGCAGCTTCTCCAGCTGCGCGTGCCATTTCAATAAATGCCGTGCCTGGTAGAATCTTTTTGCCCCCTACCCGGTGATGATCAAAATAAAATTCGGAGCCATTAAAGATTGAACGGTATTTATGTTCCTTCAATGTGGACACATTGTAGTGAACAAAAGGATGAATAACCAACTCAGGGTCATTGCCTTCATTTCCTTTTGCCTCCACCCAATAACGCTCTCTTGCAAACGGATAACCGGGTACCGACACACGTTGAGGGATATCGTAGGTGTATAATTTTTCCCAAGGCAGCTCATAGCCTCGAACCCACACTTTCGCCCATTCCAATAGCTGCTCGCTTTTTCGGCAAGGGTCGTCCATCATTAAAGCTTCATCTTCACTCAAGTCGGAACTATTCATGATATTGCCGCTAAAGAGATTTTCTCCTTCGCTGTGACCCTGTTCGTAATCCAGCAGTCCTTTGAGGATTCCTTCTTTGTCCGATGCTACGATAGCCAGTCGTTCCGGCATTTCCTCCCGGCCCGTTTGGAACGTATAAGCAATATCCGAAATTTGCTCATCGGTTAGCGGCTCTTCTAATAAAAATTTCCTTACTTTTTTCGCATAGGCTATTAACCGGTCTCTATTTTTGGCTGACAGCACGAACAAAAATGTTCTAGGACTTTTGTTTTTCCGTGGCAGAGCTCCGGCGGTAAACTGTTCGATAAGGACATGTGCGTTCGCTCCTCCGGCACCAAATGAGCTGATACCGGCTCTTCGCACATTCGTTCCCTCAGACACCTTGGATAAATGCCAATCAGTAAGTTCCTTTTGTACATAAAAAGGAGAGTCCACAAAATTAATTTTTGCATTTTCTTTATCTGAATGAAGGAGGGAGGGAGCCAACTTATTATGCTTTAGCTGGAGCAATATTTTCGTTATACCGGCAATTCCCGCGGCCGATTCCAAATGTCCAATATTGGACTTTACCGACCCTATTGCACAAAATTGACGCTTATCCGTATATTGCCGAAATGCCTTAACCAACCCTGCAAGCTCAATCGGATCCCCTAGTGACGTCCCCGTACCATGTGCTTCAATATAGCTAATCGTTTCCGGGTGAATTTGTGCCATTCGAATTGCGTCAGAAATTACGCTGCATTGGGATTGGGGACTAGGCACATGATAACCACTGCTTTTTCCTGTATGATTTAGCGAAGTACCCTTAATAATCCCGTAAATAAGATCGTTATCGGCAATTGCCTTGTTCAAAGGCTTTAGCAGAATCGCACCTACTCCCTCGCCGGGAACATATCCATCTCCGCCTTCTCCAAAGCTCCGGCATCGTCCATCGCTTGACAAAAACTGCCCTTGGCTAAGTACCTTGTATTTTCTCGGGTGTAAAGTGAGATTTACTCCCCCCGCAATAGCCAGCTCGCTCTCTCCATGCAGCAAACTAACACAGGCTAAGTGAATTGCCGTGAGCGATGAAGAACACATTGTGTCAACTGCCATGCTAGGTCCGGTAAGATTTAAAAAATACGATACCCGGTTCGCAATCGAAGCAAACACCGACGTCGGATACGTAGCAGCGCCACGATCCATCCCCTCGTAATGCTGGTACTGTCCCCACATTGCTCCGACGAATACGCCCACCCGCTTTCCATCGATCCGCTTTCTCGTGTACCCCGCATCTTCCAGGGCATGCCAGGCCGTCTCCATAAAAATTCGTTCTTGGGGATCCATAAGTTCGGCTTCTTTGGGGCTAATATTAAAAAAGAGAGCGTCAAATTTATCAACATCGCTTATAAATCCGCCCCATTTGCCATAACTCGTTCCCGCTTGGTTTCGATCTGGGTGGTAATGTTTCGTGTAGTTCCAGCGTTCCTCAGGAATTTCTGTGATGCAATCCTGTCCATTAGCCAAATGAGCCCAAAATTCCGAAATGTCATCCGCCATTGGATATCTTCCCGCGAGACCGATAATTGCTATATCCTGATCTGTCTCCCCTTCAAAGCCAATCGTAATTGGACTGGTATCCAATTGAATACCTTCCTCTTTTTCGGGCGCGATCCAATAATCGAGATGCTGTTCGAATCGGTGCTTATCACCCTCAAGCGCCAATATATGAGTCTCCGACATTTGTAGAGCCTTCTGAAAAGCGGAAAACCCAGCATCAATGCCAAGAGCCGCCATCCCCTTGTCGGCCATCACCTTCTTGTTGCGCAAAGTCGTTTGCATGCTGCCCTGCTCCCATAGCGGCCAACTAACAGCTAAACTTCTGCCATGCCTTTTCTTTTGTAGCCGCAAGCGTTCACGTATTCCGACATAATGATCCATGAAATGATTGGCATACGCATAATCAACCTGTCCAATATTGCCGATCAGCGATGTGACTGAAGAAAATACAGCAAAAAAATGCAAATGCTCTTCCTGCAGTTCTTCATCCAAATACACGCTGCCAAGGATTTTTGGAGCACATACCTCCTCGAATTCATCGATACGCTTATCCGCGGAAATCCCATCCCTGAGCACCCCGGCCGCATGAAGAACGCCGTCAATATGACCAAAACGCGCCTTAGCCGTGCGTACCAGTTGAGCCACAGCACTCCGCACAGAAACATCGCTCTGGATGTAGCAAGCTTCCGCTCCCATCTCCTCTAATTGCTGCAGTTGCTCCATTCTTTCCTCAGATAAAGCGCTTCTGCCCGTTAAAATAAGTTTCGCCTGATATTTCGCCGCTAATTTTCGAGCAAATAAATAGCCGAGACCACCCATTCCTCCAGTAATTAAATAAACTCCGTTCTTTACAAACGGATCCGTTGATTCCCTTTTGGACATATCGACTCTTTGCAAGACTTTTAGATGCCTTCGATTATCCATAAAAAGTACTTCTTCATGCCTCTCCTTGATTGCCGTCCATTCTTTAGATAGAAGTCTAATCCAAGATCCAGTCTTGGCTGATTCAGAAATATGCGCTATGGTGAACCGCAGCTTCGGATGTTCCTTCTGCAGCACTCGAGTCATGCCGCTTACTGCCAGCTGTTGCGGCTCTGTCCAATCCGTCACCGCGTTCAACCCGCAAATAAAAGAAATTGGCTGTTCGAGTCTCAAGTATGACAAAGCTAAAGTGAGCTGCAACACGGAATAAGCGAAAAGTTCTATTTCAGAAGGATTTCCCTTAACTTGTTTGTCGATCCCTATCCGAGACCAGAAATGAAGAACTGCTTCGGGATACCAGCCTGCATGTTTCAAATTCTCAATCAAAGCGAAATAATCAGCAGCATTCCTAGGAGAAATCGCAAACCTATCGCTGCACGTTTGTTCGAACACATCTCCTTGTTTAACCAAGACAACATCGTAATGTTCCCTTATGAGCGCATCTGCATGGACATTATCAATATCGAATACCAATATTCGACGAATGTTTCGTCCTCTGTTTGCAGGGGCTTCTTCTGCCTTCCATATCGGTCTATAAAAAACTGTTTCGGATTCAGAAAGTTCCCCACTATCCTCGATTTCCATCATTCCACTTCCCAATTCGCTGCACTCCACCCGTTCCATCAAATCGCCGTGGTTATGATCCATGTACTGTGCCAAATCTTTTATATTCGCATATTCAAACAAAAGCGTAGGGTAAAGAGAACAATCAAACCTCTGCTCAAGCAGAGCTACAATATCCAAGAGATCTCTTGAGTTTAGTCCTTGATCATAGAAGCCCCGGTTCAGGTCGAGTGATGATTCCGGCTGCTGCAGGAACTGGGCCACGATTGTCCGAAGCCTCTGTTCAGTAGGCGTAGTTTGCTTTTCTCCGGCGGCAGTAGCCAGTTCATTTTGAGCGTTCTGTAGAAAAGAGTCCTTTGATGAATTCCATGACAATTCTTCCGGCTTGGCATCTGTCGTCCGAAGCAAGCTCTGCAGCAAGTTATCGGAACGGACCCTTTTTGTACCCAGCCTGTTATAGAAAGCTATTGGCAAGCCTTCCTTATTAAGCACTTCGATATCAACGTATGTAATATCACCAGTGGCTGAAATCGTAAATGAGTCCTTGCGGACAAGAAAGTATCCCTTCTCTCCCATTTGGCCTTGCGTCTTAAATGATGCCATATGCAAAGGAATAAACGGCTTTGCGCCGTCTGGAGTTTCATTCATGTAAGAGGACATAAGAACGCCAAGCATACATGTAGCTCCATCCAAATAAGCAGGATGAAAATGAAAAAAATGGAGATACGGTCGAGCCGTATCCCCCAATTCCACTTCAGCCAAAATATAAGCCTTCGATTCATATACTTGTCCGCGCAGCTTCATAAAGTCATCATGGTGAATATCCGAATTCCGAATCACTTCATAGACGCTTTCCAAGTCTCTCACCGACTCGGCTCGATGCTTCAGAGCATCTATGTCAACCGATGCCGCTCCTTGCGCTTCAACTGGGTCAGTCCGCAGATGAATTTCGCACTGCAAGTTATCAGATACCTCCGAATCAATAACCTTGTCACCGACCACCTTTTTGCTCTTAGCAACCACTTTCCAATACTCTCCCTGCGGTTCCAACGTTATTTCTATCTTTTTATCGAAATGATCACTCGTCGCAATCGGCTCCATAAACAAAATGTTGCGAACTTCCAACTGCTCGGGATTATAGCCTTTGGATATGAGAAAACGGTACAGTATGTCCAAAAACGTGACGCCTGGCATGATGGGAATTTGATGAACCCGATGATCCTTGACTATGAAATCGTCGTTTCTGACGAACAGGCTGCATTTATAAACGTTCAATTTCGCCGCTCCTTTCTAACTGCCGGCTAGATGACAACACTTTTTTCTTCCAGCCGTTCTGTATCGGAGTTTTCACCAGACTCGTCGATGATTTGCAAAAATAAAGGCAGCTCGCATGTATTCTCTTTCGCTTCGACCGATCTGAAATGCCCGTCTGTCTGTATTTCAGCCTCGATCCAGTAGCGTCCCTTATTGAAACTCGCTTTCGGAAGCGGGGAGCGTACGCAAATGCCCTCGTTATTCCATGAACTTAGTATGACATGGGCATTAGTACCCCCGAATCCAAAGGAACTAATTCCAGCCATTCGGACACCATGCGGTGGCATCCACTCCTTCGCTTCGGTAACGGGATAGAATGGAGAACTACTAAACTGGAACCTTGGATTCGGCGTAGAACAATGAAGCGTTGGCGGAAGATGCCCGTTGTGGATCGCCAAAGCCGTTTTGATGAAGCTGGCAATTCCCGCAGCGCTTAATAAATGACCCATATTGGTTTTGACGCTGCCAACACCGCAATATTGCAAGGCATTCGTATATTTACGAAAGGTATTGGTTAAAGCACGCAGCTCAATTGGATCGCCAATCATCGTTCCTGTGCCGTGTGTTTCTATATAAGTAATGGATTCCGGTGATACTCCAGCCACATCAAGAGCCTTTTCGATAACTTCCATTTGCGCTTCCGGATTAGGTGTCGTTATTCCCATTGTATGTCCGTCATTATTAACTGCCGTAGCTTCAATAACGGCATAGATTCTGTCGCCGTCTGATACGGCTTGCCGGAGTGGCTTCAACAAAACTGCGCCGCAGCCCTCCCCAGGCACAAATCCGTTCGCTCCCTCATCAAAAGTGCGGCATCTTCCATCCGGAGACAGCGCCCTGCCTTGACTCAACATGAGATAAGGTTGCTCGTCCAACAATATATCGACTCCCCCGGCCAAAGCCATCTCCGATTCCCCGGCCAACAGACTTTGACATGCCAAATGAAGACTAACTAGTGAAGAGGAACAGGCCGAATCCACAACAACGTTCGGACCCTTGAAATTAAAAAAGTGAGACACATGACCAGCAATGAAGTTTTGACCGCTTCCTGTAACTGTATCGGCCAGCGGCTCCTTAATCCTTCCGCAATATGAACTCATTCTGGCTCCTGCATATACACCGACGTTGCGGCCGGATAGTTCTTGCTGCAGATAGCCTGCATCTCTGAGCGCTTGATCGCAAACCTCTAAAAACTTCCTGATTCCAGGATCGATTTGGGCTGCAAGCTCCTCGCGAATTTTAAAATAGCGAGGATCGAAGCTCTCAATATCCTGCAAAAATCCTCCCCATTTGCTGATACTCTTACCGCTACGCACATCCTTGGAGTACAATTTTGCCGTATCCCATCGTTCCTTCGGAACCTCGGTTATACAGTCGGCACCCTCAATTAGTCGCTGCCAAAATGTTTCCAGGTCAGGTGATTGGGGAAACTGACACGCCATGCCAATCACTGCAATTTTGTGTCCAGTGCTGTCTTCCTTTTGACTTTCATTGCTCTTTTCCATTGACAGCTTAAGTGGTGCTTTTCCCTCTTGTACCAACTCGTTTCTTCTGGCAAAACCGTTCCTCGCATTCTGTACGGCAAGCTGCTCGCTTAGCGCTGCAATCGTTGGATATTCCAATATTAACGATGGTTCAAGCTTTCCGCCGACGAGCATCTCCGCTTTCTTAACCAATTCGGACAACAAAATTGAATCTACTCCATATTCGCTAAAATGAACATCATCATCGATCTGCTCTTCTTCCAAATTCAATTCTGCTGCGAACAGTCGTTTAAGTTTCCCTTTTATGTCCGATTCCGGCTCGCTCCTAACAATGCAATCGCTCCGCTCTTTTCGTTTCTCTTGCGTTGAGCTATCATGTACAGCATTGCTAGCCGTCGTATTTGTCAAAGACGTAGAAATCCGTAACAAGGACGCTTGATCGAATTGTCGCTGTACCGTACACGGCAAGAGCAGGGAATAAGCTTCTCTATTTCTCAGCGCCCATTCAAACAGGCGAAGACCTTCTGCAGTAGAAAGGGAATTGAACCCCATCTGTGTATAAGCAGGTGTACGTACTTCCCCCATCCCCGTTTCCTTCCAACTAGGCCATGCCAGCGAAAGATAATAGGTATTTCCCCGCTTATGCTGGTATTCAGCAAAATAGTCCATAAAGGCATTCGCATTGGCATAATCGCTGGATGCCGCTGCTAAGGTAGGAACCGTCCCGGCAACCGAGGAGAATAATACGAAAAATTGCAAGGGACATGAGCTCAAAATTTCATGAAGAAGCTGCAAGCCGTCAATTTTCGGTTCGAACACCTTCTGCATGTCGCCCGCCTGTTTATGAACGAAAGCTACATTCGTATCATCGCGTGCTCCGGCACAATGAACCACGCCGGCAATCTCCCCGAAGCTGCTCCGAATCCCATCAAAAAACGAGCGCAATCCGGTTTTGTCTGTAAGCGATCCGCAATAGTAACGGATCGAGGCCCCCTTACCCTCCAACTCTAAGATCAGTCTGATGGACTCACGTTCTCGGATTCCGACATTATCGGATTGCTGCATTAGCATTTCCCACTCGCTTCGATCTGGAAGATAACTCTTTCCCATGATAACGAGCTTAGTTACGCCTAATTTGACAAAATGTCGTGCCAACTCAGCTCCGATGCCTCTAGTTCCACCCGTAATGACATAAACCTGATCGGAAGAGAATTCCAACTTTTCTCCTGTGTCCGCTTTACCCACTTCCATCATTTCTGGGTAATATCGTTCTCCGTCTCGATAGCAAATCTCACTTACGTTGTCCTCCACTTTCAACTCACGCCGAATAAGTTCCAGCATTGCATTCCCATTGATCGGATAACGATCGAGGTCGATCGTTTTACTTGTTAATTTTCGATATTCCGAGCTTAACATCTTAACGATTCCAGCAAAGTTAGCTCCGGCTAACGTATGTCGAGTCGAAGCAAATGCCTGCAAATTTTGCGTAAATTGCAGAACCTGGGCTCCTGCACTCATTGATCGTTTAACAAACCATTGCAACAAGGAGATTTTTCCCCAGTTAATCGCTGGAACGTGACGCTTAGTTCGGTAAAGATCAGACATATCTACAAATGAAGAAAAGACATGTCCTGCAGACTCTAATTTCTCCATAATTTGTAAGGCATGACTTTCTTCCTGCAGATTAGCTGAGAACCGATCATTGCCAATCTCACTGTATATATTTCCATCCGACACCAGAACAACTTCTGTCCTTTTCGCTATCCATTCTGCTAGTTTTTCGGTATCTTTGTTGGCTATAATCAGAATTGGTGACAGCAGAGGACTTTCTTCGATACTCTCTACCCGGCATCGTTTCCACACTTTGCTTAATAAGAGCCGATCCCTCTTCTCTGTATCGGAACTCTGCGCTTTCTCAGATGATTTCCGGGGTAAAATCCAATGGGACTGGCGCATAAAAGGATACGTTGGCAACGATACTTTGGCTGGGCTGATCTCACCATAAAAATTCTTCCAATCTATCTCTGCCCCCGCTGCCCATTGTTCTGCCAAAAGGCGAGGATCCTCAGTTTCAAGTTGGGAGAAGTGATTCCGGGTTGCTGAAGCTGCTGAAGCATGCCCTGCCTTGCTTTGCTTCCCTCTGTATATGCCCGTTACCGCTCCTCCAATTATGAATTGCTGCAATTTATGACACAGATCCTCTACGGAGGAAACAACGAACGCGACCCTCTCCTCCATTGGAACCCTGCCAACCTGCAGTGTGTACGCAAGAGAAGCAAGGGATGGAATCGCATTTTTCTCTTTTTCCCGCTCCTGTGGGGAGATTTCACGAGAAAGGGAACCATTGGATGTATTCTGCTCAACTATTCGCTTAGACAATTGGGCAACAGAAGGGTATCCATCCAACTGCATATGATTCAAATTCAATTGATACTTCTCATTAATTTTTTCCATAAGTCGTAACAAATGAATAGGCTCAGCTCCCAGATGATCAATTCCCTCGTCTGCCCCGATGTAAGCTCTGTCCATGTCAAGCGTGGTGGCGCACATCGTCAACAGTTCCTCCTGAATGCGGTCCATCACTATGCATTTGTCTGATAACGGACTGAATAAGCCGTTAAGATGTATTTGCAATTGCTCTGCATAGTCCTTGAGCCGCTCTTCATCTTTTGCTGACAGCACGACAATCTGCTCTTGAGCAACCGATTGCATAGGAACGATCGAAGATTTAACATGCTCCTCCAATACTAAATGAGCATTAACGCCGCCAAATCCGAAAGAACTGATGCCTGCTCGGCGTGGCACATGGTTTCCATCCTGGTCTGTTGCGGATATCCAATCCTTGTTCTTCGCTACGATATAGAACGGAGAACCACCAAGCTCAATATAAGGGTTCAATTTTTGAAAATGAATATTTCCTGGAAGCTTGCCGTGCTTCATCGCCATCATTACCTTTACAACACTGGCAATTCCGGCCGCCGGTTCCAAATGTCCAATGCTTGTTTTTACTGAACCCAATCCACATGCGGTGTTCCCTGGGTAGACTTTCCGCCAACGTTCATAAAGATGCTTGAACGCCAGTTTCAATCCTTCAATCTCAACAGGATCTCCGAGCTTGGTTCCCGTGCCATGAGTTTCGATATAGGACACTGTGCTTGGATCAATGCCCGATTGTATCCAAGCTCTCTCAATGACCTCCGCTTGCGCTGCAGGATTGGGCGCTGTCAAGGAATGGGCACTTCCCCCATGATTGACGTCAATTCCTCTAATAACAGCATAGATCTGATCTCCGTCCGCCACCGCCCGATCCAATGGTTTCAAGAGAATCGCCGCTGCACCCTCACTGCGTGCATATCCGTTTGCTCCTTCGTCGAAGGTTCTGCATCTCCCCGTTCCAGAGAGCATCCCCGCTTTGCTCAAAGAAACATATAATTCCGGATCAAGCAGCAAATTTACCCCGCCAGCGATCGCCATGTCGCACTCATCGTGGCGGATCGCATCGACTGCCCGCTTTATCGCCACCAGCGAACTGGAGCAGGCCGTATCAATCGGTTCGCTGGGTCCTCGCCAATCCAGGAGATAGGATATGCGATTCGCCAAAATCGAATGTGCCGTCCCAGTAGCAGAATGGGAAACTGTCTCGATTCCCGATTTTTTGATCAAATCATGATAGTCGCTTCCGGAAACGCCAACAAACAGCCCGGTTCGCGAGCCGGATAATCGATCAGCCCGATAACCAGCATCCTCAATGGTCTTCCACACCGTTTCTAAAAAGAGACGCTGCTGTGGATCCATCCATGCCGCTTCGCGCGGTGAAATGCGAAAAAATAAAGAATCGAATTTATCCTCATCCTCGATAAATCCGCCCCATTTGATATTCGTTTTATTGGATTCCGTTAAAGGATCGCCATAATAAGCTTCCCAATCCCATCTACGGTTCGGCACTTCTTCGATGCAATCAATTCCTTTGATCAAGTTGTTCCAAAAAACTTCCGTATTTTCCGCATGAGGAAATACGCCACTTACTCCGATGATGGCAATCGGCTTTGATTTTTCATTCTTACTAGCATCGTTCGTATCGTTCGGGTCACTAGTTTTTTCCGCTGATTCAGACTCGCAGTCTTTCTGAATATGCGGAAATGGCATGAGAATCTGCTGATAATCCGTTGATTTGTTCATCGACTGCTGAACATTTTCCCCATAGTGGGCAACAACGTAATCGGAGACAAGACGAATCGTTGTGTACTCGTACAAGAAAGATGGCATTAATTGCAGTTTGAACTCAGCATTCAACGAATTGATTAGCCGCATGAGTGAATTGGAATCAAAGCCGTAATGCCCGAACTCCGCATCAGGATCGAGAGAATCTGAACGAATTTTCACAATTTTCCCTGCCATATCGGTAATGGTTTGATGCACATATTCTGACATGCCATTCACGTCGACGCTTCCCGTTATGAACGATGCCGTTTGTTGGGGCAGCTCGATTCTTTGTCTTATCGCTTGCGCATCCCCGTGCATGACCGCCAATTGTGAGCTAGGTGCCTGCAATCCGAGCAGAAACGACTGCCACCCGCACTCGGACGGCATGGGACGAAATCCCATCGCATTTGTAAACCATTGCTCTGCCTCGGGATTCATCCTCATGCCTCCATGCTGCCAGTACGGCCATTGTATGGCTAAAGTTTTGCCACTTCGTTCTCCCTTCCGTTCCATTGTATGACGGTATTCCGCATAAAAATCCATGAACGAATTAGCGAAAGCGTAATCTGTCTGACCGGAATTCCCGAGAACGGAGGCTAAAGATGAAAACATGACGAAGAAATCCAGCGTCTCGTTTCTTGTCACCTCATCAAGAAAAATCGTTCCATAGACTTTTGGATGGATGACTTGCTCCGCCTGCTTTCTGTCTTTGTTGATCAACGCGCAATCCCGTACAACACCGGCTGCATGAATGATTCCATTGATAGCTCCGAAGCGTTCCTTCATGTTCGTAATTAGGCGTTCGACTTCTGACCTGCATCCAACATCTGCCATCCAATATTCTACTCTGCACCCCAACTTGGCAATCTCTTGAATCTGCTCCCGCTGCTCCTGCTGCAACTTCGAACGCCCCGTCAATAGGAGCTGGCGTACCCCTTGCTGGGCAAAGTAACGTGCCATCATAAGCCCTAAACCACCCGCGCCTCCGGTGATTAAATATATCCCGTCTGATTTTATAGAGCATGTTGTAGAGGTCTCTACATCTAGAAGCGCATATTCAAGTCTTTTTCTTGTATAGCGCACTCCTTGCGCATACAAAAGTTCCCTCACATCTGGTAAGCTTCGTCCAAGTTCACTTAATAGACAACGAGCAGCAAGATCAACATTTTGAGACGTAAACCCAGCTATCACACAGGAAAATCGATGTTGTTCCATAGTTAGGCTTCTTGCAAATCCGGCAATAGCTGAAAATTCAGGGTGAGACGTCATCAAATCCCCCGGATAAGCGTAGGCCATGTTCAAGCTATGCTCAGGAAATGATGTGTACCATTGTCGGCAAAGGGAAAACACTGAATAAAATCCGGTTTCCAAGTCTGCTTGGTATCCATCACTACAACGTATGCTGCTACCAAAAGATAATAAATGCAGCACATTCCCAGGACGGAAACCGCTAAGACTCAATTGTTCGAACAATCGTGTAAAATCATGCTCCCGTTCGATATTCATTTCATAATGTTTGTCGTCAATCCGATTAAAATCGTTATGCCGAATCACGATAAACACCCTTGCATTCCCGGATCCTGCATCAACCATATGGCGGACTATCAAACCATCCTCCAGTTGATTGCAAAAAACAAGCAAATCTCCTTGCAGCCCTGCAACTGTATTCTCTGGAGATTCCCCGTCTTTGATCCAATCCCAGTAATAGAACAAGGTCTCGTTCTTTCCCGATTGATTTGCGGAATGCATAGGCGACTTTTGGGAAATGCAACTGTCTTCGCGCACTACTTCGGATGGAATCGTACCCGGATTTGATTGGGGAATCCAATATCGCCCGCGTTCGAAAGGATAGGTAGGCAGTGAAATGCGTTTTGCCTCTCCGTTCCACAATAGAGCCCAATCCACTTCCGCTCCCATCACCCATAGGCGCGCTAATGTGTCCAACCGCTTGTCTTGGATAGCAGTGTGAATAAATCCCTCTCCCTCTTTTCCTTTTAAAAAAGGGTCTGCCAGTTCTCGTGACCGCCTTGCATTTCCCGCATAAATGTCTTCTTCTTCGCGCTTCCCCGAATAAATGCCTGCAGCTTGTCCCGCAAATGTCTTATGTCAGAAACAACTACGGCTAGTCGTTCCTCCATTGCCTCCCGACCAGTCTGCAGTGTAAATGCAATATCCCGTATACAAGGAACCGCATGAGCATCATCATTCTGTGTACGAAGAACAGCTCCAGACACAATCACATGCTGATCAGACTCGTGCAAATAAGGTTCTGGCAAGCCGAAGGCATAAGCCGCGCCAAACCCAACATCCATCAATAAATCCTTCCACCGTGCGACAGTTAGCAAAGGAGAATGATCAATTCTACCCTCCTCTTCTTCGTACAGCCACCAACCGTCTGTAAGGCCGAAAGATAATGTGGCATAATCCAATCTTCTGGTCACTTCATTTACAATGAACAAGCCGCTCGGCTTCAGCAATGACTTAGCATGCTTAAGCGTCCTCCCCATATTTCTTGTTGCATGAAGCGCATTGGTTGCAAAAACAATGTCCATACTGTTCAAGTCGAAACCTTGATATTCAGGCGATTTCTCAATGTTTAATACTTGATACTCTACATAAGGGAGCCCCAAGGAATGATAGGTTCTCTTTCCATATTGGGTAAAACCCGCTGAAACATCCGTGTAAAAATAATGGACATGCTCCTTAACCCGAGCAAGCGATTCCATTACATGCCTGCTGGTTCCCCCAGTGCCGGCACCGATTTCCAATATCCGGATTTTGGTATCCGGGCATTTGCGAAGCATTTCCTCCACATATTGGAGCACACATATGGCTACCAGCCTATTGTAATAATCCGTAATCGCGTTTCCTCGATAAACAGGTTCAACCTTCTCCATAGAGCTATTCGGAAATAGAATATCCGTATACTTCTCCTTTCCCGAAATAACCTGAGGAAAAGCACCTATGCAATCATGTGCCAAACGAGCCCATGACTCAAGCTCCGGATACCGGCTGCAAAAGCTTGGCAAGTAGGAATAGTGTCCATTTTCCCGAAATGAATGAACGTTCCAATCTGTAACTGCATGAGTAGCCGTAAATAACTGCTCTTCCTTCTGCAGGAATCCTCCTTGCGTCAAAAGTTCAAGCATACCGACAATCAACTTGCGGTACCCGGGCAAAGCACCCAGTACGTTATAAACTCGATCTGCGTGCGCCTGTTCACCTTCCACTGTAAACAGGCCCTTCAGTTGAAGTTGGCTCAGTAAATGAAGCCTAACTTCGGCGATAAGCTCAGCCCGTCCTTCCACGAAATGCTTCATTGCTGTGGCAGAAAGGCCACGTGCGCCAGATGGATCGTCCTTGATTTTGTTGAATACGGATCTCAACCATTGCGACTGTTCTGAACCGTCCATTGCTGTCTTCGAATTGGATTCCTCTATGACAGAATCTAAGTAACGCAGCCATGTGCCAGCATATTGCTGCAACCGATCCTGATTTCGTGCAGAAAAAACGGCCAACTGCTCCCTGTCATTCGCAACGTCCGTTGGCATAGCGACGCTCGCCGCATACTCCTCTAAAATGATATGTACATTGACGCCCCCTGCTCCAAACGAGCTGACGGCCGCTCTTCTAGGTTCGGGATAATTCTCTCCTTCATTTCCAAAAATACTCGATTTCCACTCTGCTGCTTCTTTTTGAACATAAAATGGCGTGTCTTCAAATTCAATATTCGGATTTCCTTGCTGTGCATGCAGCGAAGGAACTAGATACCGATGCTTCATTTGCAGCAATACCTTTGTTATTCCGGCAATGCCCGCCGCAGATTCCAAATGGCCAATGTTCGATTTAACAGAGCCAATGGAACAGAATTGCCTTTCATCAGTAAATGATCGAAACGCCTTTGTTAATCCAGAAATTTCAATCGGATCGCCTAACGCCGTCCCTGTTCCGTGTGCCTCAATGTAGCCGAGCGTTCTAGGATCAATGCCGGCCTTCCTGATCGCATCTGTGACTAAAGCAGCTTGAGCGTTCGGATTCGGTACTGTATACCCGTTCGTTCGACCGCCATGATTTATCGAGCTGGATTTAATAACCGCATAAATATGATCGCCGTCCCTAATCGCTTGGCTTAACGGTTTCAGCAGAATCGCCCCTACCCCTTCGCCGGGAACAAACCCACTCCCTCCGAGTCCAAAGCTGCGGCATTTTCCGTCTGTGCTCAACATGCGAAGCTGACACATGGTTGCATATTTAGAGGGATGCAAATAGATATTGACTCCACCTGCTACAGCCATTCGGCATTCCCTTTTCTTTAAGCTTTCACAGGCTAAATGAACTGCCGTCAGCGATGAAGAACAAGCTGTATCCACTGGCATGCTAGGCCCGCAGAAGTTGAATACATAGGAGACGCGATTGGCTATCGACCATGGCATTGCATTCGGGATGACCACTTCTCCATCCTCATTCACTGCTTGACCCAGCATATTGTAAGAGCTTGTAGTCGTACCTACAAAAACGCCAATATCCGGACTACTCTCATGACGAATATATTCCATTAGCCGCTCTTTTGTATAACCGGCATCTTCAAACAATGCCCACACGGTCTCCAGAAACATTCGTTCCTGAGGATCCATGGTTTCAGCTTCCTTCGGCGAAATATTAAAAAATAGAGGATCGAATCGATCAATGTCATCGATAAATCCTCCCCATTTGCAATATATTTTCCCTAATCTCGCCATTTCAGGATTCGGATCGTATATACCAGAACAATCCCACCGCTCGGGAGGTATTTCTGTAATGCAGTCCCTACCTTCCTTCAGGTTCCTCCAGAATTCATCCAAGTTTTTGGCTTGAGGATAACGGCCAACAACCCCGATAATGGCAATCTGGTCTTCAGAATCGGAAGGATTCATGGAGACAGTCTGCGGGATGTCGACATCCCGAGGTATGCTTGGCATTTTCATTCCTTGAGAGTATTCCCCTTGCCGGTGCTGCCGAGCTTGATCCATGTCAGCCATATTCAATACTTCCAGCAATCGTTGACGATAAGAGGCTAACAAATAATTGGCTACCTCACGAATATTGCGATATTCGAAGAGAAGCGTTTTGGGCAGCGCAACAAATTCCTCCTCCATTACTGCATTAAAGCGATTGATGATGATTGAATCTATGCCGTAATCTTCGAAGGTAATCTGAGCTTCGACCCTTTCAGGGGCAAGTCCAATCTCTTCAGCAATAATGGCAGCCAACCATTGCTCCACCTTATTCAGCAAATCTTCCCGAGATTCCATGCAGGTTTCCTTTACCGGTTTAGGTGGCTCCTGTATCCCGCAATTGACATCACTATTTGTGCTGGAATACTCACCACCCCTAGCGTCGGGGATTATTTTCCTTTGCACATAAGTATTCGTCTGGGTCTTGGTACCGTACAGCACCATCAGTTGCCCCTTATTTTGCAGCAGACCAGCGGACAGTGCCTCAATTCCTTTATCACTTGGCAAAGGATAAATGCCCCCTTGCTCGATAAGACTCGTCCTTTCCAGAGCAGATATCTGCATGCCGCCATCTTCCCATAACGGCCAGTTTACCGAAACGGTATTGCCGAAGCGTTTTCCTTCTTGTACCATTTCTTGCCGCCAAACAGCAAAATGATCCAGGAAACTGTTGGCATAAGCATAATCGGATTGTCCTACCTTTCCGAATACGGATGCGGTAGAGGAAAACAGTGCAAAAAATTGCAAAGGCTCGTCAATAAGCACGCGATCCAAGTGAATCGCGCCATTTAATTTAGGTGACAGCACATCCAAGAAATCCTCTTCCGATTTGTGTAAAATAAATCCGTTTCGGTAAATTCCAGCCGCATGAAAAACACCGTCTATTCGACCGAAACGGCGTTTAGCATTTGTTACTCCCTCATTAACCTGTTTATAATCGGACATATCCGCACGGAGGTAGAAAACTTCCGAACCCGCTTCTTCAAGTGCCCGAATGATATTCATCCGCTTGTCATCCAGCTCTGAGCGCCCGATAAGAATGAGCTTCGCCCGAAACTTCTCCGCCAAAAAACGCGATATAATAATGCCTAGGCCACCAAGACCACCGCTGATCAAATAGACCCCATGTTCTCTGTATGGAAGCCCAGAATTGGACGCATCTATTTCTCGATAACGCTTCACCAATCTCTGCTGTAAGGCGAACTTAATCTCCAACTCAGCGTAATCCCCTACCAACTCATTGCGAATTAGTCTAGAAGCCTCTGCTGCCGTGGATGTCGGATCAATTCCAACCGAACTATAACGATAATGAGGGTTCTCTTGATGTATTGTCCTACAAAAAGCTCCCACTGCCGCGTGCAGGGGAGCGTTGTTTTTGTTATTCATATATACATACAACAAACGAATACCGTGTCTCTGTCCGTGCTGCATCAATGCCTTGCTGAACGCAAAAACGGAACTGCCTCCCCACGCTATTCGTGGCTTACCATCCTCCATATCATCATGCGACGATTCCATAAAGACCGCCTGATTAGGGAAGATGCCTTTATCATTAAGCATAAGCAGCAGTTGACTGCAATGATCGAAATTGCCGGGAACCAGCTTATATTCTTCATCCCCTACACATTGAAAGCCGTCGCCAGCCTTGACAAGAATGCATCTATTCCCGGTGCCCAGCAAATTCGCCAACTCTGTTGCCAAAGGAGTGCCGACATGGAAAACAATCGCGGTATTTCCTTCGGTCGGCTTCTGCCCTTCACATGATTTCAAATCCGCTGGAACCCAATTCGGAACATAAAATAAAGCTGCTGTCGAATTAGCCGATTCCTCCGATTCATGCAGGCCAAGCGGAACCTGTACCGGAGTTGCGACAGGAACTTTTTCTCTGGCAAAAGCATAAACCGGGAGTGGAATTTTGCGGAATCCGGCGTTCGCATACAAGCGCGGCCAATCCAGATCACGGCCTTCGATATACAGTCGCCCAAGCTTCATAAGGGGCAACTCGCCTGCACCTTCTTTCGTCCATGGAACGATGTGTCCCGGCGCCCGTCCTGTGCTGACCATTTGTTGAAGCTTGGTCTTCAAATCCTCGGTATCGCTTGCAGCCAATATACAGCGCTCAGCAAAATGCTCTCTTCCAACCGCCAACGTATAGGCGATATCCCCGATGCTCGCCTGTTCTTCATTTCTGCCCAGCCAATCTAGCAAATCTGAAAGTCTCCGGTTTAACGCGTCTTTCGTTCGTGCCGAAAGAGGAATAAGATATAATTCCTTCTCCTGCGCCATGACTGATGCCTCCCTACATAATTTCGCAAAATCTCCTACCTGCTGTTTATTCGTTGCACCACTCCTGTATCACCATATGACAATTTGTTCCGCTTAAACCGAAGGAGCTCAAGGCGGCAGTTCTCCGTTCTTCTCCCGCAGTGTTCCATTGCCTTTTCTCTGTATTTACGAAGAAAGGGCTTTCTTTAAGATTCAGATGTTCATTCTCTCGATTAAAATGCAATGATGGTACGAGCGTCTTGTACTTCATACACAGCAATACTTTAATCAATCCGGCAATTCCTGCTGCTGCCAGCGTGTGCCCAATATTCGTTTTTACTGAGCCTATGGCACAATATTGACGCTTAACCGTATATTTTCTAAATGCTTCTGTTAAAGCCGATACCTCGATTGGATCTCCCAGTTTTGTCCCTGTGCCGTGAGCCTCTACATAGGTAATGACAGCCGGATCGATGCCGTACATATCATATACGTACGTTTCCAAATTACATTGAGCCTGCCTGCTTGGCGCAGTTAACCCATTCGTTTTGCCATCCTGATTAATGCCGGAACCTTTAATAACGCCGTATATATAATCACCATCATGCACAGCCTTTTCCATTGGCTTCAGGACGACGGCGCATACTGCCTCTCCTGGAACAAACCCATCTGCAGAATCATCGAACGTTTTGCACTTCCCGTCTTTGGCCAGCATACCACCTTGACTAGTCATAATATGAATTTCAGGAGATGCGAGAATGTTAACTCCTCCTGCCAAAGCCATTTCGCTCTCCCCACTGCGAAGGCTTTGGCAAGCTTGATGCACGGCAACTAGCGAGGAGGAGCAGGCCGTATCAATAGCCATGCACGGACCGGTCAAATTGAAGCAATAAGAAACTCTTCCCGGCAAATAGGCACATCCCATGCCTGTCAGCATATTAGAATCAAGTTCCTTACCGCTAGCCTTTAAATTGAGTTCATATCCGTTCGGCAATACTCCCACAAATACGCCAAATCGCTTACTTGATAGCGTAGAAGGAGGATAACCCGCATCTTCCAGAGCCCTCCAGGACTCTTCGAGAAACAATTTATGCTGTGGATCCATCCATTCAGCTTCCTTCGGAGCGATCTTGAAAAATAAAGGATCAAAGTGCTCGATATCTGATAATAATCCGGCCCATTTAGAATATGACTTATTCGGAGCGGAAGACGGATGATAATACTTTTCCATATTCCATCGGTAATTTGGAATTTCCGTTATGCTGTCTGTGCCTGCTGCAAGGTTATCCCATAATTGAACGATATTCTCTGCCCCGGCAAATCGCCCACTTATACCGATTACCGCTATATCGGTCGAACGGATTTCTGAAAGCTGACGTTTTTTTCCTTTTGCATTTTCGACAGCAGCAGCTTCGAAAGAGGAGTACAGAAGCTGGTATCCTTCCTCAGGTGTGATTTGTCCCATCCGGATCTTCTCCAGAATAACCTTTTTATTGTGCCGAGCGTCCATATTCAATCCCCCGTCAGCTTCAATATTTCATCCACATCTATATGTCCTTTACTTAATTGCCGCAGCAAATACATAGCCTCTTCAGGTTTCACTGGCGAAGATTCGAACTGTGTCGGTGAAGCGACACGGGCAGGTTCTTGTTCCCGTAAAAATTGCTTTTTGCCGTTATTAACGCCGATTCGAAGCTGCGACACTATCAATGCCGCCAATTCGTTAATTGTCGTAAAATCATATATGGAAACTGTTTCAAGATTCAATTCATAATGTATATTAATGTCCCGAATAAATTCAACGCCACCGATCGAATCGACCCCCATTGAACGTAAATCCTGATCCATCCGAATATTGGAAGAAGGCATCATCAAAATGCGGCTCAATAAATGTACTAGGTTATTCTTTATCTCATTAAGCCCGTCGGAATTTTCATCCGTGCCGATGCACCCTTTCTGAGTAGAATTGAGAATCGGCGAGCAGCTAGCCGCATTGTTTTTTGACGGACTGCGCAATTGAATCTTTGGACGAACTCCTTCTTCGAGCAACTCTTCCTTCCCTGCATTCCCTCTTCTCTCGGATTCAAGCCTATTATGTGGCTGGATGGATGCCAGTTCCTTGTGGCATTCGCGCTCTACGTAATTGATTAACGATCCGACCAGTGGATGATCATAAATGGTGACTGCCTCTAATCGAATGTTGAACGCTTTATTGATATCCCTGATGATTTCGACGCTTGCAATAGAATCCACGCCCAATTCTTTAAGCGTATCCTCTGGAGTAACCTCATCTGCAGGTAAATGAAGTGTTCTGCATATCGTGCTGATAACGGTGCGCGCAACATGTTCCCGTTCCTCCCGCAGTAACTCTTGAGGAATGCCTATCGGTTTACTCGAGTCTGACGAAGCAGAATGATTCGGCAGAGATTCTGCACGATGATTATCCGATTTGCTGAAATAATATTGAATGCGATCTTTAACATCTTGGACTTCTGGATGACTAAATACAACTCCATGCATCTTCACTTCGCGATCGATAATCGGCAACAACTCGGTTAATGAGCGTCCCGCCAATTCTTCTTTCAGGGTCCGAACTGCTTGCATAGGTTTTGAAGCTATCGTTCGTGCCAGCCTAACAGCTTCCGGGAGCACTTCTCGTTGATCCTTGAAAATTATGGGGCAGCCGCGCTGCTTCAACTCTTCGCCGCGATACTCACCGGCAGTTAGCATCATCTCGGTCGCCAACACTGTACCAAGCTTCTCCCGAAGAATATAGGTAGAACCAAGACCTGGTGTAAAACCATAGTTCACATAGTTCGCCGTGTAGACTCCTTCATTAGCCATAATAATCAAATCTCCGTAGAGGCCAAGCGTTAGTCCACCACCGATCGCGTGTCCCTGAATAGCTGAAATAACAGGCACTGGACAAGACAACGCGCTTTTGTATACGACTGATAATTTTGTGAATTCATTCACACGATTAGCAATATCAGTCAGTTGCCCCTGTGTGCCCCCCATCGAAAATACATTTTCATAACCGGTCAAAATCACAACCTTGATTCCTTTATCTTCCCGAACGGCGTCAAAAGCTTCGGCTAAACCCGTTAAAAGCTCTTCGGAGAACATATTTCTATGTAGTTTGTCCTGCATCACAATCAGCGCAATATGGGTATCAACTTTCTGCAACGAAACAGTCTTGTCAGACATTCCCATGTTATACTCCTCATCATTCGAATTTCGAACCTGACGAAAGCTCTTGTCTGTATTCAATGCGTTCATAGACTCCGACCCGTTGGATATTTGACTCCGACTTCCCGCAGCACTTTCATCAATCCTGAATCTGGTACGCTCATAAACAGTGGTTGGCAGCGGCAGTTTATCGTACTGCCCTTCCTCGGCAATCATTCGCCAATCAATGGACTTGCCCTCCAGCCATAAAGTAAGCAGCAGATCAGTGAAATCCTGCTGCAAGTCCACAGTCTGCAATGTATGACGGAATGAGCCAGAAGGCAAAAATTCCGAGCTCCCCAGCAAGATCATATCGTGTCCTTCTAAATCAAACGATTGCTGCACCCCTGTCAGCTTGGTTAACCACTCATGAGAGTTGGCAATGTCCAAGAATGGATTTCCACAGTTCTTCAGTAGATTGAAGTTTCCTGTTGTTAGGGTTTCAACCTTTGCCCGCAGCAATGCGTTAAGCAATTCTTTCTCTTTGGATTCCGGGGCACAGATTAGATAAACGACCTGTTGCTTGTCAAAAATGCCATCCGCAAGCAGCTCCGTAATCTCACTATACGAAGATTGACGAATCGATTCCCGTTCCGTCAAATCCCATTTACGGTTAAGATGGCGGAAGCAATCCAGCAAAACTACAAATAAAAGGCTGTCGTTTGTCGTGTCACGTTCCTCTGCGCCGGTTCTAATATAGTCATGAAGAATCGCCGTAATGTCTAATCCGACAGCATCCTCGATTACCTGGCCCCACTCGCGCCACACTTTTTTAAAAGTAAACTGTTTATCAAGCAGCATTGCTGCCTGCTGCGCATAATATTGCAATGTTGCAGAATCAGGATATTCCAGATTCATCAGCAACTTCATGTATTCTTCATCTATCGTAAACGGTTTCCTTAATTTTTTCGCTTCATGGTCATAGAATGGGAGTTTGGGACGTTTCAGTTGAATGCCACCGACCGCTTTTATGCCGTACAACATGCTTACAACATCGGTTAACGACACAATCCCCGACAGCGCAAGTGCTACCCATACCCCTTCTCTTTCGCCGGCAGACACACTAATTGTGCAGCCTAATTCGTCAAGAGTCGATGCCAATACATATCCTACGGCAAATTGGTATAATTTCAGGTGCTTCACCGGCCACTTTTTTTGGAGAAATCCCGTTTTTATTCTGGACTGTCCCAATACCTCCTCCGCCTCCGCCAATACCGTCATTACCTTTTCTTTTGCCGACGGACACAACTCCGCAAAAAGATCAAATTCACTGTATCCCTGAATAGTTACTGTACCCGCGTATAGTCCAATCGGATTATGCTGGCTTGATGCTTCGACGATGACAGGTGAAGATAAGTAGGCCTCTATGTCACTGCATGATCTAACCTGGACTCCGCATCGGAACGGGAGCGATGATCGCCCGCCAAGAAGTGTTAAGCAAATGTCGCGCACATGCAGAAGGTTGAATGAATCTGTCTGAACAAAAGCCTTCCATTTTGCGATCAAGCCCTCTAAGCTTTGTTTCGATTTTGCAGAAAGAGTAAACAGACCTGACCATTCCTTGCTATTTGACTTTCTCTTTCTTTCTTCATACGCTTCGACAATAATATGAGAGTTCACTCCACCAAAGCCAAATGAACTAATTCCAGCTCTTAACGGTAGAGACGCCCCGCCTGCTGTCCAATCTATAGTTCGCTCCGGAATGAAAAAGGGAGATCCGCTCATGCGAATTAAAGGATTTATTGTTTTCAAATTGATATGGGGCGGAATTTGTCGGTGCTGCATCATCATTAAAATTTTGATAATACCGGCAATTCCTGCAGCTGCTTCAAGGTGTCCTATATTGGTTTTAACCGAAGCTATCCCACAAAATTCTTTCTTATCTGTCCATGATCGGAAAGCCTGTGTCAATGCCTCCATTTCGATCGGATCGCCGAGTGACGTACCCGTACCATGCGCTTCCATGTATGTAACAGTTGACGGATCTACGTTAGCTTCACGTAAAGCTGATTCTATAACTTCTCTTTGTGCCCGAACTTGCGGCGCTGTTATCGATAAAGCTGTACCTCCGTGATTGACGCTCGATCCCTTGATAACACCATATATATGACTGCCGCATTGTATGGCCCGATCAAAACGTTGAAGCAGGATGACTCCCACTCCGTCCCCGGGAACATAACCGTTGGCATCAAGGTCGAATGTCTTGCATTGCCCGTTAGGACTCAGCATTCTGGATTGAGAGAAAGCAATATATTTTGCTGGATGGAGATTTGCGTTTACGCCGCCGACAATCGCATAATCGCAATCCCCCGACAGCAAGGATCGCTTCGCTTCATGAATAGCGACAAGTGAAGACGCACATGCCACATTTATCGTGTGGCTTGGGCCGTTCAAGTCAAACGCGTACGATAATCGATTCGCCGCGATAGCTTCATAATTGCCTAAGCAAGCGTATGGCTCAATCCCTTCAGATCGTTGAAAGGTTTCGTGGCGATAATCGGTCGTCATTATCCCGACATATACGCCAGTCTTCTTCTGTTGAAGCTCATGAAGAGGAATCCCTGAGTCTTCTATGCATCGCCATGCTTCTTCAAGCAGAAGCCTTTGCTGTGGATCCATGTTGCGGGCTTCACGGGGTGAGATGTTAAAAAACGAATTATCGAAGTCAAATATATCGTCGACAACACCGCACCATTTGCTCACGGTCTTGTTGGGAACATCGATATCAGTTGAATAAACATCGCTGATATTCCAGCGATCAGATGGAACCTCTTGTATACTGTTCACACCGCGAACCAAATTGCTCCAATATTCATCCTTATTGCGAGCGGAAGGGAACCTGCATGACATTCCGATTACAGCAATTTGCCGTTTTGCTTGCTGCGCATGCTTAACGGAGGATACTGTTTTCATCTCATCACCCTTTTTATTAATGATCGTGCTTTTCCCACGGAAATCGATCATGCCGCACATAATTGTAAAGTGCCTGCATAACGTTGTCCTGCTGCAATAGGCCACTAGTAGCAGCAATGGCTGTTCGTTCCATTGAATCCGATATCAACCACATCTTCCTAAAGTATTCTTTTGCGTTCTTAATCGATCCTTCATCCATTTTTACAACTCTTTGGGACAATTTATGGATGTATTCCTCCGGCCGTTCCGTTACTTCATCCACCAAGCCCCAGCCGTATGCTTGTTCGGCACTGACTGGCAGCGTTGACAAAGTCATTGTGTATGCGCGCTGGTAGCCGATTCTCCTTATCAAATAAGGGATAACCATGGATGGCAAAAGTCCCCATAATAATTCCGACAAATTAAACTTGGCGCGAGAAGTAGCCAGCACGAAGTCGCATGCCGCAGCAACGCCGACGCCGCCCGCCATAACCACACCATCAATAAACGCTACCACAATTTTGGGACTGGCAGAAATCCGTTTTAGTAAATGCATGAACAACTCGCAGAACTCTTTTCCCGCATCCGTGCCCGCTCCCGACTCGTCCACGATCGATTTCAAATCCATTCCGGTACAAAAAACCCCTTCATGTCCTTCGATGAGGATAATCCGACAACTTGGATCTTGCTCCGCATCATCCATCATTGAATGCAATTCATGGAGTACTGTTGCATTCAGACTATTGTTTTGCAAGGGTCGATCCAAAGTTACCTTAAGCCAACCTGCTAATGAACGTAAAGAAATGGTTGTGTAGGATTTTCCTTTTTCCATGCTCAGCTCCATCTATACTCTCTGTGGTACTCATTAATTTCGTGAAGAACCAAAAGTCCGCTTCCCTTATAAAAATGACTGTAAATTGTATTAAAATCATCAAAAGCAACGCGATGGTTTCTCGTTCCAAATGGAATCTCCTTGTTTAGAAGCAATAAAGGCTCATACTCGTCTATTGATAATTTATGCCTTTTCGATAAAAGCTGCTCGATATTCATCTCCATCAACTTTTGCTTGGAACCTGATCCTACAAGCCCGCTGAAAAATTCGGACGAGCAGCCCGAACCGTAAGAGAACAACCCTATCCGCTTCTCTTCATGGATTGCCGTGTATTCGATTAAGCTGCATAATGACAAATACAAGCTTGCTGAATAGACATTGCCAACCTTTGAGCAATAAGTTAGGGAAGGCATAACGCGCGTTTGGAAATCACACTCGATTTCCTCAGAAGTCGCGCGGTACAGTTCTCTCATTAATTTCCGATGGGCTCCTTTAACCATCCCTCCGAATGGCGAATGAAACGCCAAGCTATCGAAGGTAGTCAGAAAATCAACTTCCTCCACTTTAGCTTCATAATCTCGAAAACATTGTTCAAAGCAGTCCAAGTAAGACAGGAGCGAAAGATCCGAATCTCCGGTTTCCATATCCGGCAGCGGTCTGCACGTATCCATGACTTCGAAGCTATAATATCCTGAAGCTCCTAAATCCAGCTCCATGATGTCCGGCCGATCGCTAATGAGCATCGCTACTGCTCCGACACCTTGCGATGCTTCAAAATAATCCATATCTTCCGACATCTTCGCCATATCCGTCGCAATGACTAACGCTTTTCTTCCTGGCAAACAGCTAGCCACAATATAGCTAGCCGCCATTTGCAGCGCGGCTGTTCCGCCATAACAGGCTTGCTTGAGTTCGAATACCCGACAATTACGGCTTAACGACAAATAGTCGTGTACATATGTACTTATGGATTTGCCAAAATCGATTCCGGATTCGGTAGTCGTAATTAGTAAATCGATGCTTTCCTTTTCTTTATCTGACAGCCGATCCACTAATGGTTTGGCGGCATTCACTGCATTTGTAACGGGATCTTCGCAGGGGATTGCAACAGACTTCACATCTAACATCAGATTGTCGTAACGCCCCGAATCCAGTCCCCTCTTTTCGAAAATAGAGCGGACATCTATGCAGGCTGACCCTCCAAAAAAGTTGATTGCCTCGATTCCGACTTTCATTGCTCCCGCCTCTTTCCAAAAATAATACTCGTGTTAATTCCACCAAACCCAAACGAATTACTCATAACGGTATCCAGCTTCGCTGTTGCAGAAGCTTCGACGCAGAATCGAAAACCGGACTCGATTGGGCTGCTCAAGTTCAAAGTCGGATGAACAAAGTTTTCGTTCATTTGAATTACTGTCGCGATTGCCTCCACAACACCAGAACTGAATAAACAATGACCTGTTAGCGACTTGGTAGCATTAAGCCATATGTCAGATACACGATCCCCAAAGGTAGTTCGTATCGCCGACAGTTCCGTTGCATCTCCAAGCGGAGACGATGTTCCGTGCGTATTAATGTAATCAATGTCGTACAGCGAAACACCTGCTCGCTTTATTGCCTGTTCCATGACCTGTGCTTCCCCCTCGACGCTAGGGTTTGACAGACGATTGCCATCCAAATGAAAAGCCCCTCCTAGAATATAGCCATAGATAGGGGCATTGCGTGATATAGCAGACTCCAAGCTCTCCACGATAAGTGCCGCCGAAGCTTGGCCGTAAATAAATCCCTCATGCTCGGAGTCGAATGGCCGGCAAGCAAGATTCGGCGTACTTCGAAATGTCCTTCCACCTAACGCTCCAATATTGAAAAAGGCTCTCATCTCCATAGGAGATAGATCCGCGAACGGAGCCGCGATTAGGCATGCATCCACTTCTCCCGATTTAACGAGCTGGCAGCCTTTAATAATCGCAGCATTACCGCTCGCGGAAGCCGCTCCTAATGAAAATCCCTCACCGTAGATTTGGAATATTTCACTCAATACACCAACATAATTCGTATCCATGAACCGTAATGCATACGTCGGTGATATATAATCGGGTTCTCTTTGATACAAGTCATACAACGAATAAGGAATCTGCTGAGTAAGATTACTGCCCGCTACAATCAGTCCTCTACGGAGAGGATCATTCTGTGATGCATGAAGCTGCGCACCATACCATGCTTCTATAGAGCTGAGAACGACCGTCTGCATGGCAAGCGGGGTTCTTCTTACGGCAAGTTTGACCCGTTGAATCATATCTTGCGGCAAACAAGATTCATATTTATCGAAATGAGCATGAAAATCGAAATTTCGAATCATTGCTCCGATACTGGAAAAATCCATAATCTCATCCATAAAATCAATACCGCATTTACCTTCAAATAACCCGGCTCTAAAGTCGTCCGCTTGATGACCGATAGAGCTTACAACCCCCATCCCGGTGATTACGATCTGCTTCATTCAGTTTAATTGCCTTCCTGGAAGATACGCACCAAATCTCCAATATTCGATGCTTTGCCGAAATTGACCATAGGGATTTTAACACCCAAGGATTGCATGACAGACACCAGGATTTCCATTCGGTCCACGGAATTCGCTCCTAGTTCCCGCAGCGAGTCTTCCAGAGTAATTTGTTCCCCGGCTAATTCAGGTAACACTTCGCGGATATGCTCCACAATAATTTGAAATATCGACTCTCGTGTCAACCATAACCCCTCCTCATTCCATCGTTACAGAACATTTGTTAATTGATTGAATCGGGACTGCAGCAACTGTGCTGTCTCCTTCATCATCATATGGCCGATCTCATCGACATGGCGATTCCGCCAATTCTCTAACGAAGTTCCCTTGACCCATTGGTTGAAGGAACCTAGCGCAGGACCGCAATGTACCTGGTAATCAACCTTCATCTCCTCTATCCCTTGCAGTGCCAATCGTGTGGAATATGCAAAGTACCACTTAAAAACCATGGCCATTTTATACTTAGGATTTCGCTCTGCCCTTTCAATCTCTTGTGGAGGATAATACTGCTTGCAATCGTTATAAGCTTGATCGAAAGACCTTTTGAAATACTTTTCTTGAATTTGATTCCTTGTTTTATCGTCAATATCATCCAAAGATGAATACTTTTGATACAAGTCGTACAACTTATTCGCTCGGGCTGGAAAAAGCACACCCCGCTTCAGCACTTGCACCTTCGCGCCTATCTCGAACATGTCCCCGGCTGGAGCATAATCCGTATCCTGAACGTTAATACTGCTCAGCAGTTCCTTAACAGAGGAACTAGTCTTCGCTTCTACCGTGCATTGATTAATGGAACCCGTCAAGATAAAGTCCGCTCCTAAGATAAAAGCTGCGGCTGCGGCTTCCGGTGTACCGATTCCTCCTGCTGCACCAACCCTGACTTTTTTTCGGTATTGAAACTTATCCATCATCCGATCTCTAAGTTTGATAATTGCAGGCATCAGCGCATAGGCGACTCCTTGATCGGTATGTCCACCGGAATCCGCTTCCACGCATATATCATCCGCCATCGGCAGCATGCTTACTTTCTCTGCTTGCTCCGGACTGATCTTACCTTCCTGAAGCAGCTTTCTGACGATTCGCTCAGGAGCCGGACTAAGAAACGCTTCGGCAACCTCCGGCCTAGATATTTTGGCTATTATTTTGCTGCTGCTGACCAGTTCTCCCGTGGGGGCATAATAAAATCCGCGTGCTTTGAATAATACCAAAGCCGGCGTGATGCTCATAAAAGCTGATGCATCAATTGTCTTTACGCCGCAATTCATGTATAGTCTGCATACCTCTTCTTCTGCATCCGGGTTCGCCGGATTATGCAGCAAATTTACCCCATATGATTGCCCTTCTGTTAATTCGCTTTGGATTTGCCGGATTGCGGCCTCGATTTCCGTTAGCGTCATCCCGCCTGTACCGAGAAAACCCATCATTCCGGACTTGCCCATTTTTATGACCATTTCAGGAGAAGCGATCCCTTTATACATGGCTCCGGACAAATACGCATATTTCAATTTATAGTCTTGCTTGAATTCGCTGCTCCCTAACATTTCTGCCGTTATTCGGTGAGTTTGTGGCAACGCAGCATAAGAAGGCTTGGATCCCCGCTCCCATTCGCTCGGTTGAACGGTAACAGTTTCTGCTGAGAATGATTTCCCGATCTCCTCCGCTGTATATGCAGTCTTTTCTTCCTCACGAATTTTTCCGATTAACTTCGTGAGCACATTTCCCGGTCCAACTTCCGTAAATTCAGTTTCTCCAAGCCTCATAAGATATCGAATACTGTCATTCCATCTTACCGAAGCCGTAATTTGCTCGGCTAGATTCGTTTTGATTTCACCCTGTCCATACGGTTTTGCAGTCAGATTGGATATGACGGGAATTCGTATCTGACCAAACTCGAAAGATTCCATATAGCGCTTGAATTGCTCTTTTGCTCCATTCATATAGCTGGTGTGGAATGCTCCACTAACCTTTAACCGAATGCACATTTTGGCACGCGCTTCAAATAGCGGGAGCGCACGCTCTATCTCGTCCTGCGGTCCTCCTACGACGATTTGGGAATCAGCATTATAATTCGATATTTCAATGGAATACAGACGGTTCTCCTTGATTACCGCTTCGACTTGATCAGCATTGAGCCCGATTACGGCAAGCATGCCTCCACCGGAAACCTGGCTCATAAGCTCGCCTCTTTTCTTAACTAGACGAAGACCTGTAGCAAAATCAATGGCCCCAGAAGCAAAGAGTGCGTTGTATTCCCCTAAACTATGTCCTGCCAAATAACGAGGTTCTTGTTCCGACTCTTGCAACCGACAGAGATAGCTTAATGCGTTTACTGTATATAAAGCTGGCTGCGTAAATTGTGTTTGTCCTAATTGCCGGTCAGGATCCTCTAAACATAACGTTCGAATGGAATAACCCAATATATCGTCTGTGCAGGAAGTAATGTCAGGAAACTGGTCAAAAAGATCTTTACCCATCCCTATATGTTGAGAACCTTGACCTGGAAATAAATAAACCGCCATTATACCCCACCTTTTCAATAATCATTTAAATTGAGACAGCTTGAAAGAGAGCGAATCCAATTGTTCTGGAAACGATTCGATTCGATGATAAGGCGTCCACACTGCTATACATTCCGAACGGGATAAACTTGATAGGCACTGCTTCACGACATTAACGAGCGTTCCCGAGGGACTTAGATCTAAATAAAGATGCTCTCCTTCTTGTTCCAAGTTACGAATGGCATCTGGAAATAAAATAGGATCACGGACTACCCTCCAAAAGTAATCACGTTCGTATCGCTTTTTTCTTACTCCTTCACAACCAGAAATAAAATCAACTCTTGGGAAGGTAAAGTCCAATGTCCTCAGATAGGCTAGATAATCGGATGCCGCTTCATCTATATGCTTCGAGTGAAAGCCATAGCTAACCGGAAGCATCTGACATGAAATATTTCGCTGTTTCAACTTCCGTTCAATTTCCGCTAGCCCCCTTCTATCGCCGGAGATAACAAAATGATTTCCATTCAAGGAAACAAGCTCGGAATTGTACCGAATAACAGGATCAAAAGCATCCTGTTCATTTGAGATCACCGCCATCATTCCACCTTGTGCACATTTGGATTCCAGGCAATGAGCTTGTCTAAGCACCATTTCGAATGCCATATCCTCGTCGCACGTCCCCGTGGCGGCTGCAGCTACGAACTCTCCCAGGCTGCTTCCAATAACTTCATCTGGATGGATTGTGAAAGATTGCAGCAATTTTGATAAAGCAAGCTGAAACATAAAAATGGCCGGATGCGTATAAATCGTCCGGTCAAATGAATCGCTTATCTTTTTGTCATTTGCAAACCACTCAGCCAAAATTGAAATTCCGCTAAATTTGATTGCAAATTCATTAAAATGGTCGAGCCATCTTCGGAACACCCCGTATTCATGATACAGTTGCTTCCCCATCTGGTAATATTGGGACCCCTGCCCTGAAAACATAAACACTACTTTTTTTGAAGCCACCGGATATCACCCTCAAATCGGTTTTCGACATTTCAGACTTTTAGATATATAGAGCTTATTTGAAATGTAACAAATGATCTTGATTTCTTCTCATCCTGAATTTCACGAGCTGCTCTTTGTTTGAAATTTGAAAATAGATATTGTTCTGCAATAAATAACTGATAGGATAACCGGGTTCCTTCCCATAGGAATGCCCTGGATAAATGCGCGCCCGTGGCGGGACTTCGCGTTTGATGCGTTGTATGCTGTCGTACATAGCGGATGCATCTCCTCCATCCGTATCACAAGTACCGCAGCCTTCAATAAAAATCGTATCACCAGTAAATAGGCAATCTTCTAGCAGATAGCATGCACTTCCTATTGTGTGACCAGGGGTATGGAGTGTTCTAATTTCCGTCTCGCCCAACCACAATCGCTCTTCGTCTAGCAATGATTTTAAGTTCGTGCAAGAAAACCGATAATAGCAAATCTCTTCATGAAGCATGCACACTTCCGCTTGATGGCCAACCGCAAACCACTCAGCCAAATCAACATGATCCTTATGGGAATGAGTGAGTAGAACATAGACCAAATCGACACCCAAATTTGCAATAGCCCGTTCTATCGTTGCAGGCTCCCAAGCAGGATCAATTAGCAAGCATTGCTTCGTTGCCACATCAACCACCAAATAGCAATAATTGATGAACGGATACCTGCGAACCTTAAACTGATAAACCTGATATCGATTCCCCACTAAGTATTCATTCCCTTTGTATGGCAGGAGCAGGATAAAATAGAGTCAATTCCCTGCAACGAAGCCAGATTTACATCAAATTTTGTATTTCTCGGCGACACAATCGTACACACATAATGCCCTAACACATAGGAATTTGAAGCATATTGTGGAAATTGGGAATATGTACAGCGAATAATGCCGTTACATTCCATGACCTCTTGTATCTCTAACAGTTCCATAGACACAGTCAGGCCAGTCCTCAACACTTTGGACAATGCTTCCTTCGACGTCCAAAGCAGAGTAACCAGTAATGGATATGAGCAGTTTACCCTGTCAACGAATCCTCTCTCTAGTGCCGTCATATGCCTTTCCATGATTCCGAGCTTGTCGTCGTCATTGATAATCTCTAGATCGATCCCCATTGGGTGAGACTCTGGAAAAGCAATTGCCGCTCCAACGCATCCGCTATGCGTGATGCTTACTTGCAAATTAGATGCTTGCTCCAACACTAGAAAAGGCTGCCCAAATACACCCGATTCGACAAAAATACTTTGATATTTTAAGGTAGGCATCAGTTCTGTTACGGCCCGCTTTGCGCTATATCTCCCCAAAATGTAGCTTTTCTTACGGCGTTCAAAGCGCATCCCCCATAAGTAAGCGCTTTCATTTGGATGAAGAACACGTTCTGCAAGTTCAATCTCACCCTCACTGTTTCCAATGTGGACAACACTTAACGCAGCATTTAACTTAACCATGTCTCTACGTAAATCAATCCGTTGTCCAAATGATGCATAGCTCATAGCATCAGCCACCATTAAACAAGATTTTGAGGTTCCTTATATTATTTGCCTACCTATCAACGTGCCGAAACAACGGTTGATTTTCAGCAAATTTTTTACACTCATTGACAAATATATACAAAATACCATCTTATACAACAGTATATCACAGCTTTTTTGAAAATGGAACATTTTTCTTATGTAAAATCTACCATTGCCTTACTGTTCTTCAACACTATAAAATGTCATTCCCCAATTAAAAGAGGAATGACATTTTGCAAATTTCGACGATGTCTATAAATTTACGATATTAACCATATCATTTTTTTCTAGAAGAACAGAAGCGACATGCCCTTAGCTTAAAACTCTGCCTATTGATGAAGTATTTCTAGTCCTACATCGATAAGCCTTTCACTTCCAAGAAAGCTTAATGAGATTTTAGCTCGATTTTTCCGTTTGTCCAATTTCCGAATAATTCCTTCCATTCCCTTTAGCGGACCACATTTTACTTGAACTCGTGAATTTATGACGATTGCGCCCGATAAATTGATAATATGATTTCGATCAAGCAATTGAAATAAAATAGAGACCTCTTCTTCAGGAATGTTGGAAATGGAAACAATATCATCACTATTATATATCTTATGTTGTGTTTGAAAGTTATTTAGAATACTGTAGACCTTCGGTATCTCTTGAAGCTTATAGTAGGTTTTTGTATTCATCGTAGTTCGTATGAGAAGATAACCGGGAAACATCGTTTTGACAACATAATGAATATGGCCTTGTTTTTTTTCACATAATCTTCTCTTAGGAACAATCGCATGTAATATGGACGGATCAAAATCACGACATATAATTGCTCGAACAAGCTCTTCACAACCCGTTTCAACACTTAATGCATACCATTTCATTTTTAGTCCCCTCACAACAATATGAATCATGACAGTATTTGTATCAAAATGAAGGACACAGAATAAAACGTTCTACTGCGAAATCGGTAACTCAACACGCATGATGTCTAGTTTGTAGGAGAGCTCATTTGAAGTTTGTTGATATCATTCTGCGGAGTCGGTGCTGAAAATTACTCGAGACGTAGTAAATGTAACTACATCTTTATGTAGTCAATGCTCTTCAATCTTAAAAACATTCATGCAATCTCCTCCTTTCCCTATTTTTCTTAAGTTCAAATACATATTATCCAAGATATTGTCAATTCCTGCTTCTGATTGTATAAAAATATCATTCTGTTCTCCTAAACATAATAAAAAGCCCGAAAACGGGCTTTAAAAAAGTGAAACTATTTATGGTTTTTATCCATGCTATTTTCAATAAATCGAGTTATCATCCAAATCGTTTAAATGGCCTGATCCATAGCGCATATGCGGCATCTGCCAAGCATTTCACCATCCATTATGAGCGACAGCTCGTCATTAGCCTGTACTGATCCCACACCTGCAGGCGTTCCAGTAAACACCAGATCTCCTACCCCAAGGCCATAATGATCGGCAATATAGGTAATAAGGGCATCAAACGAGAAGATCATATCACCCACCGAACCTGATTGCACTTCCGTACCATTGTTAAGCAGGCTAAATGGGGAATGCAACAATGCCTCTGTTCCCGGAAAAGGACGGAAAGACGTAATCGGCGCGGAGTTCAAGACTCCTTTTGCCGCCATCCATGGATGCCCCTTGCGCTTGAGCGCATCCTGAACATCGCGCAGCGTAAAATCGATTCCAAGTGCGTAGGCATCAACAACCTCGTCGGCAGTCATTCCCTTCTCTACAGGCTTCCCGATTCGAAGTACAAGCTCTATTTCATGATGAACGGCTCCAAGATGTAGGGGCAGCGGCAGATCGGTCATCTCTGAAATATCCGTAACCGCGTGAGAGGGCTTCATAAATACCATAGGCTCCTGAGGAACCTCATTGCCAAGCTCGGCAGCGTGAAGGCGGTAATTGCGGCCTATGCAATATACATTTCGAATGTAGGAATGATTACTTTTGTCCAAGCTTTGCGTACTTAAATTCGGATTCATGCTTTTCTCCCCCATAAATGTTCGGCGTTTTCCTGTCAGTATTAATTTAAATTTGAATAATTATGAATTATTGCTTTTTTCGTATGTTCCCGCCCTGATCGATCTGGACGCCCGGGGATATTTCCTGCACCCGCTTCATTAGCTTCTGCCCTCGTTCACCTTCGAGTGGAATAGCTTGCCCTACGTTTGTAAAGAACGGGGTCATCTTAAGCTCGCACTTCCCATCCTTCTTGCATTCCGCTTGAAGCGCCATCGTTTCCCAGGTTTTTGGGTTTTCTGCTTGCGTAAAAATAAAGTTGCCCATTGAGTATGCAATCCAGCTGTTTTTTTGCTGCTCGAAGCCCTGCACGACATGGGGATGGCCGCCAACGATGAGGTCTGCTCCGGAATCCACGAACAGCTTCGCCAGCTCCTTCTGCTTCGCATTCGGCTTGTCCGTCCGTTCTTCTCCCCAATGCGCAATCACGACAACAATATCCGCTTCCTTCTTGGCGGACTTGATTGCTTCTGCCGCCCGCTCCTTCGTCCCTTCATAGGTTGTCGCTACTCCAGGCTTGTTCTTCCACGCATACCAGGTGTCGTCCGGAATGACTCGACTAAGTCCCAAGAATGCCAATTTAATGCCATTGCGCTCTACAATATGCGGCGTATAGGCTTCTTTGGAATTGCTTCCAGCACCTATGTAAGCAATGTTAGCAGATTTTAATGTTTTAAATGTATCAAGCAGCCCTTCTTCACCTTGATCCATCGAATGATTATTGGCCAAATTGACAATATCGATTCCCGCCTCAGCCATTGCCTGTGCCATCTTCGGAGACGATTTGTATACGAACAGTTTGTTGTCTGCTGGAGAACCACCAGTCGTGAGCGGCGTCTCCAAATTTCCAATCGCAAGATCCGCATCCTGCAGCAGTGACTTCGCATAATAATAAGGGAAGTCATACCCTTTATCCTTCACAACATCCTCAACGCGACCTGACATCATCATGTCACCTACGAAGGCTAGACGAACTGTCGGCTCCTTCTTATCATCCGGTACTGCTGTTGCATCATCCGCATTGGCGTCCTTAGAATCCTTCGAGTCATCCGCACCTTCTGCGGTCTGATCTTGTCCGCCTGTCCCTGACTTATCTCCGACAGAAGCTGTTATTCCATCCTGCGCTTCCGTTCCACCCAAATCGAACAACTTCCCCTGCCATGCAAACAGCGCCGCTGCAATGATGATAATACCTAGAACACTGTATCCCCATACAGCTTTCCGTTTCCTGTTCTGACGCTGCTCTCGCTGCTGCTTGTGTCGTTCCGTTCTTGATAGCTCCATAAGCCCTCCTTCGTATGTTCATTTTTTTGTATGGTTAGATCCAATACATGCTAATTCTATTATAACAAGGGTACGATAGCCTCGGCAAAGAAGCATTTTCAACTCCCTCTACTCTGCCTATACCCAAACGAGGAACGAATGAACTACATTCTAAGTCCAACCAGTTCCAGTTCCAGTTCCAGTTCTAGTTCTAGTTCTAGTTCTAGTTCT